>JADFLD010000166.1 GCA_022564535.1 Gemmatimonadota bacterium | reverse complement strand
GGAACCGGCTCGCACCCTGCCTTCGGCGAGAAGAGGCCGAGTACGACGTGTTCGGGGCGGGGCACGCGGCCACGTCCATTTCGGCGGCGTGGGGCATTGCGGTAGGCAGAGACCTGATCGGTGAGGACTTCCAGGTCGTCGCGATCATCGGCGACGGAGCGATGGGGTGCGGCCTTGCGTACGAGGCGCTCAACAATGCTGGCCACGCGGGGCGGGACTTCATCGTTCTTCTCAACGACAACGACATGTCGATCGCGCCCGCCGTAGGGGCGATGAACAAGTATCTGACTTCGATGATCACCACACCGGCGTATAACAAGGTGCGCAGTCTGGTGAAGGAGGTCCTGCAGCGCACACCCACCGGGGTCGGTGACGTGATGGAGGAGCTGGCGGGACGGATGGAGGAGAGCCTCAAGCATCTTCTGACGCCGGGGCTGATCTTCGAGGAGTTGGGGTTCCGGTACGTCGGGCCGATCGACGGCCACGACATCGATGCGCTCGTCGACGTGTTCAGACGTGTGCGTGACATGAAGGGTCCGGTCTTTCTCCACACGCTCACGCAGAAGGGAAAGGGGTTCACGCACGCAGAGAACGATCCCTGGACGTGGCACGCTTCCGGTCCCTTCGACAAGGTGACCGGTAAGGGCCTCGCCAAATCCTCCGGCCTCCCGAGGTACCAGAACGTGTTCGGCAAGGGGTTGATAGAGCTCGCCGACGCGGACCCGAAGGTCGTCGCGATCACCGCAGCCATGCCCGACGGCACGTCCACCGACATGTTCCAGAAGGCCCACCCCGATCGATATTTCGACGTTGGCATCGCCGAGGGGCACGGTGTGACCTTCGCCGCGGGCCTCGCCACGCAGGGAATCAGGCCCATCGTCGCGATCTACTCGACGTTCCTGCAACGAGCGTTCGACAACATCGTGCACGACGTGGCCTTGCAGGGCCTCCCCGTCGTCTTCGGGATGGATCGGGCCGGGATCGCCGGGGAGGACGGGCCCACGCATCACGGTACGCTGGACATCGCCTACATGCTTTCGGTGCCCGGCATGACGGTGACCGCGCCGAAGGACGGTCGTGAGATGCTCGCGCTTCTGCGGCTCGCCACTCAGTCCGACAGTGGGCCGTGGAGCGTGCGGTGGCCCCGAGCCCCCGTCCCAGCCGAGGTGCCCCATCTCAGGGACATCGAGCCGATCGAGGCCCACACGTGGGAGCTGCTCCGCAATGGCGGCGACTGCGTGATTCTGGCGACCGGCACCATGGTCCTGACCTCGGTCGCCGCCGCGGAGCTTCTGGAGGCGGACGGAATCCGCTGTACGGTCGTCAACTGCCGCTTTCTCAAGCCGTACGACCGGGACGTTTTCGAAGAGATGGTCCGTAGCCATCCGCTGGTCCTGACGGTCGAAGAGGGACAGGTGTCGAACGGGTTCGGTGCCTTCATGGCTCGTGAGATCGACGCGCTCGACCTCGATCCTCCGCCGCGGGTCGTGGCGGTCGGCATTCCCGACCAATTCATCGAGCATGGTGCTCGGGAGGGCCTGCTTCGAGAGATCGGGCTCGACGTGGCCGGTATCGCGGCTCGGGTTCGAGCGGGAATCGGACGCAGGGCGGAGTTGGAACCGGCGTGACCGGAGGGGGTCCGCAGCGGCTCGAAGGGCCGATCCGAAGGCTCGGTGTGGTCTACCGTGAAGACGCTCCTGAAGTCCATGCGATCATCGATCGCATGCGGGACTGGGCCACGGAGCACGGGGTCACGCTCTCGGTGGAGGCGAACGCTGGACGCGGCCCGCAGCCGTCTCTGGATCTGGAGGCCACGCCGGTGGACCTCGTCGTGGCGCTGGGTGGAGATGGAACGTTCCTGCGGGCCAGCCGACTCGTCGTCGGTACGGACGTGCCCGTCCTCGGCGTGAATCTGGGCCGACTGGGCTTCCTGACTGCCATTCCCGACTCCTATCTGGAGGGTGGGTTGCACCAGATCATCGCGGGCGAAGCGATTGTTGAGCACCGCTTCCGCCTTCGAGCTTCGATTGAAGTTCAAGGTGAGTTGCAGGATGCTAAGTTCTATGCGCTCAACGACATCGTTGTTCACACGGTCGGCGCCGCCCGGGTCACGGCGCTCACGCTCTCGGTCGGGGACGGAACCGAGATGGAGGAGATCGGCAGCTTCGCCGCCGACGGCGTAATCCTGTCAACACCGACGGGCTCGACGGCGTACTCGATGTCGGCCGGCGGCCCGATCATCGCGCCTGAGGTCGACGCCGTGGTGATCACGCCCATCTGCCCGCACTCGCTCGCCGTACGGCCTCTGGTGGTGCCCGCCGACCGCGTGCTCAGCGTGGCGTCGCTCGATCCCACCGCCGATCATCAACTCACGGTGGACGGTCAAGTCGTCCACCACTTGAACGCCGGCGACAAGGTGATCGTGGCGAGAGAGCCGCGGCCGCTCCGCCTCGTTCGTCTGCCCGGGCAGACCTTCTTCACCACGATGCGAAGGAAGCTCAACTGGGCCGTCACGCCACCGGAGCGGACATAATTCGATGCGCCGCGGGCCACCCGCCCACCCTCCCATTGTAGCGCCCGGGTCCGCACCCCTACTTTCCCGGCCATGCTCGTCGAACTCCGCATCCGTGACTACGCCGTCGTAGAGGATCTCACGCTCGAGCTCGGCCCCGGGCTCAACACTCTCACCGGGGAAACCGGCGCGGGGAAGTCGATCATCGTGGGTGCACTGTCTCTCCTTCTGGGAGAGCGCGCTTCCGTCGATGTCGTGCGCGCCGGAGCTCAGCGGGCCACGGTCGAGGCCGTCTTCGACGTCGAGCACGTTCCCGCGGTCCACCGACTGCTCGAAGCACACGGATTTCGTCTGGAAGACGGTCTGCTCATCCTGAGGCGGGAGGTCGCGGCCGCCGGCCGCAACCGAGCTTGGGTAGGTGGGTCACCCGCCACCGCAGGCGTCGTCGGTGAACTCGGCACGGCCCTCGTGGATCTGCACGGTCAACACGAGCACCAGACCCTCCTGCGCCAGCGCGACCAAAGGGGCATCCTCGACGCGTACGGCCGATCGCGGGAGATGGCCGATGACGTCGCCGACCGGTACGCCCAGCTCCAGAAGCTGCGTGCGTCGCTGGAGGAGCGAGAGGAGCGCCGCCGTGAGGTAGCGAGCCGTGCGGACTTCCTGCGTTTCCAGCTCGCCGAGATCGACGAAGCTCAGCTCTCTCCGGGCGAGGACGACTCACTGGAGGCCGAGGGAGGGCGCCACGAGCACAGCGAGGAGTTGGCTCGAGGTGCCGCCGGGGTCCACGCGCTCCTCTACGACGGTGACGGCGCGATCGCGGACCTTCTCGCCGACGTGCGACAGGCTCTGGGGCGCCTGGTGGACTTCGATCCCGAGCTGCGCGACGACCTCGAGCGCCTCACGGAGGCGTTCCACATCATCAACGACGTCGGGCGCCGCGTCGGGGATTACGCGAGCGCCGTCGATCACGATCCCGACCGGCTAGAGGAAATCCGGACGCGTCTGGACAGGATCTTCCGGCTGAAACGGAAGTACGGGCCCGAGCTCGCCGACGTGCTCGCCACGGCTCAGCGCATGCGAACCGAGCTCGCCGATCTCGACGATGCCGACCACGATCTGGGCCGGATCCGCGCCGAGATCGACAGGCATAGGTCCGAACTCGTCGAGTCCGCCGCCGGGCTGAGTGAGGCTCGCGCCGCGGCGGCAGCCCGCCTCGGGTCTGAGGTCGGAACCGTTCTCCCCGAGTTGGGCTTGAGCGGGGCTACGTTCGAGGTCCGCCTCACAACGCACGAGACGATCGCCGCTGGGGGGGCGGAAAGCGTGGAATTTCTGGTGGCGCCGAATCGGGGATTCGATCCCATGCCGCTTTCGCGGATCGCGAGTGGTGGGGAGCTGTCTCGCATCATGCTCGCGCTCAAGTCGATCCTCGCCTCGGTCGACCAAGTGCCGGTGCTCGTCTTCGACGAGATCGACGCGGGGGTCGGTGGCGTCGTCGCCACCGCAGTCGCAGAGAAGCTCGCGGAGGTCGCCGGCCGACATCAGGTCTTCGTGGTCACGCACCTCGCACAGGTCGCGTCGAGGGCCGCCAGCCATCTCCTGGTGGAGAAGGCGTCCGAACGAGGCGTGACGACGGTTTCGGTACGGACCCTAGAGGGGGAAGCACGCGTCGAGGAAGTGGCACGGATGCTCGGAGGCGACCCGGAGTCGGCGACGTCTCGCGAACATGCGCGGGAACTGCTGGAGTCGGCGAGAGCGGCTAGTACCGCGGACCCCAAAACCTCCGAAAAAGCCTGATCCCGGCCTCCACGCGGGTCGACGCCGGCGTCTGCCCCCCGCTCCCTCTCATCGTGTGGAGCAGGCGCACGTGGATCTCCATCGCCCGAGGGGCGTCTCCGCTCATCCAACGTGCGACGGTGTCGTAGAGCAATCCGGCACCCACCTGATGCGCTCTGACGCTGCTTTCGACCGAGAGGACCGTCGGGTCCAAGGAGGACATCGGGTCGACCAGGGAGAAGACGTCCCGCCGCTTGTGGAAGTATCGGTACTCTCCCGTAATCGACAGCTCCGGCGTCACTCGAAAGGACGGAACGATACTGACTCCCACATAGGAGCCTGGCTTCCACGTCACCATCTGCCGCGTCGACACGGGCGGCATGGCCAGCTCGTGGGGCGCTACGCGCTTCAGGAGCGTCGTGGCTCCCTGCGTTCCGTATCGACCGCCCGCCGCGAGGGCGAGCCTGCTTCCGAAGGTGAGGGAGACTACGAGGCTACCCTCATAGTCGGTCTGAGCATCGCCCGTGCCGACGTCGAGAAGGACGTTGGGCTCCTTCGGCCTTCCCGTCGGCAGGCGCACCAAGAAGCCGGCGATCACCCGGTATCCGAAGGACGGATCAGCCTGGTCGGCCCGTGGCGACAGGTTGTCGAGCACTCGGACCAGGGCCGACACTTCAATGTCACCCGTCGTCCACAGGGACGTCCGCGTCTCGAGTGGAGTCGCGTCGATTCCCGCCCCCGCGAGTATGGGTAGGAGCGGAAAGCCCTCCGCCGTGAGCCATTCCGTGGCGAACGCCATCGGGGCGCCGAGCCCCGCGAGGCCCGCTGAGACCAGGTCGGCGCTCAACACGGAGGCAGCCTGCGACAGGGCTGTGGCTGTCGCCGACGAGGCGATCGGAAAGAACGGGGAGGCCCCGTAGGCCGACTGGACCGATGTGTTGAAGCCTCGTGCCCGATCCGCGAGCGACTGGGCCGCTGTGCACGCAGCGCTCGGACCGGCTCCGCAAACCGCAGTGGCGTTGCCCTGAGCCGCGGATTCGGCCGCGCCCGTAGCGAGTACGAAAGCGTCCACCGCTGAAGAGTTCGTGATCGAGGGATTGAGCCCGAGATCCCCGTTCAGGGTGTCCGGGACGAACACGACGTCCACAACCGTCCGAGTGCGAACCCACGGCACGACAACGCCCACCGTCAGCCAATCGAAGACCCCGAGGTCGCCCCCGAAGTCGA
>JADFLD010000165.1 GCA_022564535.1 Gemmatimonadota bacterium | reverse complement strand
CGGGCTGGACGTCGATCGGGACGTCGAAGGAGAGGATCTCCTCGACGCCCTGCCCGGCGAGCCTCCGTGGTCCCAGGAGGCCCACCAGGCAAACGAATACCGGAAGGATTCGGGTCATCGGCGCGACGGTCTACCTCGACCTGGGCTTCTCGACTTGGAGTGGAATGATGTCGGCCGCGCTTTCATCCACGCCGAGGAGGTGCTCGACGAAGTACTCGGCGCGTAGCCAGAACCAGTAGTCCCCCATGTCACCGTACCCGTGACGTTTTCCGGGAAAGACGAAGAAGTCGAAGCGCTTGTTCGCCCGAATGAGCGCTTCAGCCATTCGGTGCGTGCCGGCATGGTGGACGTTGTTGTCGATGTCTCCCGTGGTCAGCAAGAGGTGCCCCTTCAGGTTGGCGGCCAGCTCGGAGTTCTTCTGGATGTCGTACTCGAACGTGACGTCCCCCTCGTCGTCCACGATCTCTTCGACACCGTCGTGCTTTTCGGACCAGTTCTGGTTGTAGACGTTGTTGTCGTGATTGCCCGACGACGAAACGGCGACCTTGAAGAAGTCGGGGTAGACGAGCATCGCCGCGGTCGACATGAACCCGCCGCCAGAGTGCCCGTAGATGCCCACCCGGTCCCGGTCTATGAAGTCGAACCGATCCGCGAGTTGCTCGACGGCGGCCTTCTTATCGGCCAGGCCGTAGTCTCTCAGATTTCCGTAACCGTAGTTGTGGTACCACTTCGATCGGGCCGGATGCCCGCCCCGGTTACCCACGGTCACCACGATGAACCCGAATTGGGCCAGCGCCTGCTCCGATGCGTTGGTCGAGAAGGATTTTGAGACCGACTCCGTTTGCGGGCCCGGATACACGTACTCGATAATCGGGTACGTCTTCTCGGGGTCGAAGTCGTACGGCTTGTACATCACCCCGTAGATGTCGGTGACGCCGTCGGCCGACTTCACCACGTACGGCTCCGGAAACTCGTATCCGGCCGCCATCAACTGCGAGAAGTCTGCCTCCTCCAAGTCCAGGATTTTGTCGCCACGGGCGTTGAAGAGCGCCGAGACGGGTGTCGTGTTTACCCGCGAATAGTTTTCGACGAAGAAGCGGCTCGACTCCGGCATCGAGACCCGGTGGTCGAAGTCACCGGGGTTGAGCAGCGTGAGCCCTGATCCGTTCAGGCCGACCCTGTACAGGTGCTGATAGTAGGGGTCCTCACCCGCTTCCCGGCCGTTCGCCCGGAAGAATACGTAACCCCGCTCCTCGTCCACGCCGACGACGCCGTCTACGTGCCACGGGCCTTCGGTCAGACGCGTCACGAGCGTTCCGTCCGCCGCGTAGCGGTACAGGTGCGCCCAGCCGTCGGCTTCGGACCACCAGATCAGGTCGCCGTTCATCAGGCGACGGGGTGACTGGTGCTCCACGTACGTATTCAAGCGCTCCTCGAGGACGACGCGCACGTCACGCGTCTGAGGATTCACCGCGAGCATGTCGACCCGGTGTTGATCGCGGCTTCGCCTCCACACGTAGAGCTCGTCGGGGGAGAGCCACTTGGTGATGCGGGGCTCGTCCGATCCGCCGCCACCCCCGCGTCCGCCGCGGCCCCCACCGGCCGAGCTGGGGTCGTTGAAGACGCCCATGCGCTGGTCGGCCCATGGCGAGTCGTCGATCTGCGCGATGGAGCGACTCTCCATGTCGAAGAGCCAGAGCTCGGTCTGCGTCACGTCTTCTTCGCCGGGCAGGTCGTACCTGTAGGTCTCGAGTTCGGGTCGGTCGTTGCCGACGACGTGTACGACCCAGTAGTCCCCGACCTCACGCTGGTCGCGCCGGATGAGCGCGAAGTGCCCCGCGTCGTGTGACCACGAGATTTGCGGGTTCTGGCGCTTTTGGTGCTCCTCGAGAGTTTCGCTGTCCGTGTCACCTCGTCCGGCCGAACCGTAGGAGTAGTGTCGCTCACCGTCGGTCGTCAGCTGTACCTCCGCGATTTCCACCTCTTCGCCTGCCTCGTCCGCGTCGTCGCCGGACTTGCCGCGGCGGGCGTCGAGGACCTTGTCGTACTCCTCGTAGCTCATCATCCAGAGGTTGAACTCGCGACTGAACACGACCCACGCCGTGTCCGGCGAAACCGCCGCCCAGCTCGGATGGCTGTCAGGGGCCTCGTAGTCCGCCAGTTCTCTGAGCGTGCGTGTGTTCACGTCGTACTCGAAGTGGTGAACGAGCTTCTTGGCCCGCTCCCCTCCGCGCCGTTCGTCGTCCTGCTCGTCGCCCTCGGTCTCGTCTTCGCTTTCCTCGGCGTCTTCGTCGTCCTGCGACGACTCGACCTCGAACTGGAGCGTGTTGTCGTCGATGAAGCGGATGGCGCGGATGGGCAGGTGTCGTGCATCCCAGGGGTCAAGAGTGATCCGGGTCAGTTCGGCCGCTATGCGGTCCTTGTCGAAGATCTCTCTTCTAGATCCTGACGCCGGATCGACGATGTAGAAGGATCGGCCGGCCGACGTCTCCCACTCGTACCAGAACGTGTCGCCATCGTTGATCCAATTCGGCGTTACCGAGGTGCTGTGGATCAGGTCACGGATTTTGTACGGTGCCCAGCGGGCCGGAAGGTCGAAGTTGGCGGTCGGTACGTCGTGCGCGGGGGCCTGCGCATGAACGGGAGCGACGGGTGCGCCGCCCAACAGCGTGACAAGCGCGAACAGGCCCAGTCGCTCGGGCAGGGCAGACGGGTGACGGGTCCGGAACATCGGTGGCTCTCCAGGGCGAAAGGGAAGACGGAGCCAAGAGGCGTCCTTCGGAGCACAGGTGCAATAGGGACGAGACTTGGCAGCGGGCGGGCGCTAGCCATAGCTTGAAACGTCCAAGATCACCCGTTGGACCCGTGACGCAGCATGCAGCGGGCCGACTGAAAGAATCGGCGACAGTCCGAGATTCAACCACTCCGCGGGATGACCGAGACCACGCAAAGAATCCTCGTCGTGGACGATGACGAGATGATCCGGACGCTCCATGCGGAGTTCGTGCGTGGCTTTGGGTACGAAGTCGAACTCGCGGCCGACGGGATCGAGGCCGTCGCCAAGATCGGTCTCGGTGTCGACCTCGTTCTTACCGATGCTCACATGCCGCACATGGACGGCTTCGAGGTCGCCCGACGCATCCGTAAGACCCGCGGTCCCGACGAGCTTCCCATCGTCATGGTAACGAGCCTCGAGGCGCGCGAGGATCGCCTCCGGGCCTATGAGGTCGGCATCAACGACTTCATCAACAAGCCGGTCGATCCGACGGAACTGCGGCTGCGTCTCAAGTGGCTTCTCGAGTTGAAGTCCGCACATGACGAATTGCGCAGAAGCAAGGAGACGCTCGTGAGCACCGTCGAGCTCAGGACCCGCGAGTTGCGGCAGGCACTCGAGGAGGTGACCCGTGCCCAGCGCGAAGTCCAGGCCGGTCATCTCGATACCATACGCAGGCTCTCGTTGGCCGCGGAGTACAAGGACCACGACACCGCAGGACACATCGAGCGAATCGGTCGCTATTCCCAGGTGGTCGGGATGGCGATGCACATGCAGCCGGGCGTTGTCGACTTGCTCTCACACGCCGCCCCTTTGCACGACGTGGGGAAGCTCGGGATTCCCGACAGCATTTTGTTGAAGCCTGGTCCCCTCGACGAGAGCGAGCGCGAGATCATGAACACTCACACGACGATCGGAGCGCAGATTTTGGCGGGTTCGACGTCTCCGGTCATCCAGATGGGTGAGCGGGTGGCTCTGACGCACCACGAAATGTGGAACGGCGAAGGGTATCCCAACGGTCTCGCGGGCGACGAGATTCCCGAGGTGGCGCGAATCTGCACCGTCGTGGACTTTTTCGACGCGCTCACGATGGATCGGCCCTACCGCAAAGCCGTCGATAACGACGAGGTCGTGGAGATGATTTGCGCCGAGAACGGCACCCGCTTCGACCCGCGCATCGTAGAGGTATTCCTGGAAGTGCGGAAGGGCATCGAGGTGATCCAGGCGGAGTACATTTAGCAACAGGGACGGCCGATGAGTCTCGAGAAGCGCTACAGCGGCTATACCTCTTTTTCGTTTCTGGAGGCGGGCAAGGACTTCAAGAAGTTCGCTCTCGCCGACGAGCTCGAGCGCGTGACCCCGTATCGCTTGCCACTCGGGGCCGACGACGAGGACCGGGTAACGGGGCTCGTCGACCGCTGCCTCTTCGTATCCATGCATGAGCACCTCGGCGTCTTCCCGGACTCCATCGCAGAGACCCCCGAGTACGTGCGACACGGTCGCATGGCTACCGCGTTCGCGGGACTCGCGGCTTCACAGTGGGATGCCGTCTTCGACAATCTCATGGACGGCGTTTGCACCATCCACTCTTCTTCGGGCTGGCAATGGGAGGACGTGCTCCACGACCTGGGCATGCGGCTGTGCGACCTCGCGCACCAGGACTTCGTTTTCCACTGCTTGCGCATCGAGGATATCCAGCGCGCGCACGACGAGGGGCGAGTGGCGTGGGTCGCGTCGATGGAGGGTGCCGCCATGATCGAGCATGATCTCGACCGCATCGACATTCTGCATGGCTTCGGGCTCCGATCGCTCGGCATCACCTACTCGGAGTCGAACGCACTGGGGAACGGTCTGAAGGAGGATCGGGACGGGGGCCTCACGAAGTTCGGCGAGAAGGCCGTCGAGAGGATGAACAAGGTCGGGCTGCTCATCGACTGCTCCCACTGTGGGGACCAGACCACCCTCGACACCGTGAGGTGCAGCGAGAAGCCGATCGTGCTGTCTCACATCGGGGCCCGCGCCCTGTGGGATTCGAACCGGCTCGCGCCGGACGACGTCCTCGAGGCCGTGGCAGCGAAGGGCGGCGTGATCGGCATCGAATGTGCGCCACACACGACCCTCACGAAGAAGAACCGGGTCCACAATCTCGAGGCCTTCATGGAGCACTTCGAGTACGTGAAGTCGCTCGTCGGCATCGACCACGTCGGCTTCGGGCCGGACACCGTGTACGGGGACCACGTCGGCCTGCATCGCACGTACGCCGCCAGCCTCTCGATCGAGGAGTCGAGGGGAAGCGACAAGCCCGATCAGCACTTCGAGGAGGTCGAGTACGTGGAGGGCCTCGAAAATCCGACCGAGGGTTCACACAACATCGTGCGCTGGCTCGTGAAGAACGGGTACGGGGACGAGGACATCGGGAAGGCGATGGGCGGAAATGCGCTCCGCGTCATGAGGGAGGCGTGGGCCTGACGATCTGGCCTGGCGTTGTACGGTGCGCGCTCGTGTGCGGCCTCGTGTACGCAGTGTTCGGTGCCTCGCTCGTGGCACAGCAGGCGGCGGAATGGAGCCTGGTGTCCACCCGGATGGCAGCGGATCTGACGGCCGATGACGGTTCGGCCGTCATACGCATGGACTACTTCCTGGAAGGGGGACGCCCCGGGGCGTCGATTCCGGTCCAGATGCTCGGCTTCGACGCGGCGACGACGGACGAGATGAGCGTCGACGGGCGAGGTCGCATCGTCCTGTGG
>JADFLD010000164.1 GCA_022564535.1 Gemmatimonadota bacterium | reverse complement strand
GTTCGACAGCCGGCGCTCGTGGTCAGCGAGGACTCGATCGTCGTGTACCCGTCTGCTGACGCGTTCTGGGACGAGGCACAGGGCGGGATCACGACCTCCGCTTCTACTGCCACGATCCTGCGCCCGACCGGCGAACTTCTGACACTCGGGGCCTGACGGGCGAGCGGGCTGAAACCGAATGTTGCATTCCCGCACGGTCCCGCCAGCTGCGACCGTGCGGTAGTATCGGGCACCCATGCCGCAGCGATGTTGTGGCTGAACTCAGAGTCAGTGGGGGCCTCGAGCAGCTCGACGACGCCGGCGCCCCAATCGCCGTCCTCGACGAGTACCCATTCGCTGGGGCGACGGTGATACATCGTCTCGACGTCCAGGTAGCGCTCGAAGGCACGCTCCCGCTGCGCCAGGCCGAAGCCCTGCGGGTCACGATCTTCCAGCGCCGTCCCACGGACGTGTCTCCGGTTGGCCAACGGCCGCCAGATCCACTCGCCGACCCGGGTCAGCATCATGAGCCCGTCCGAGTCGTGCACCTCGGGTCTGAAATCGTCGAACTCGCCCGCCCGGTTCGGGCCGTAGAGGAACATCGAGCTGAGCGGTGCGACGCCCAGCTTGCCGACGTCTCGCCGCGCGAAGAGGTGGGCGTCGACGCGCAGCTCCGTGCGAGCGCCCGGCTTCAACTCGAAGCGGTACGCTCCGGTCACGGATGGGCTATCGAGCAATGCGTGGAAGACGAGCGTGGTGTCACGCGACTGAGGCGTGACGAGCCAGAACTCCGTGAAGTCCGTGAATTCCTCTCCCGCGGGATCGCCGATCCCGATTGCCAGTCCGCGGGACGACAAGCCGTGCACCTGACCGGGACCCAAGAGCCGGAAGTACGAGGCACCCTGGAAGACGGCGACTTCATCCGCCACGGCCGGATCGTTCAGCGGATAGTGGATGCGGAAGCCACTGTATCCGAGATCAGCCCTATCCTCCGCGCTCAGCTGCACGAGGGCACCATCGTAATCGAACAGCCCCGCATCGAACGGGATTTCGGCGACGCCCTCGTCGTCGACCACGTGGATGCGCACCGACGCCCGGTATAGAAAGCCCTGGTGCAGAAGCTGGACCTCAAAGGGCGTCTCGCCACGCCAGAGCGCGGCTTCCGGTCGAAACCGGATCGACCGGTATCGCCCGTAGTCGAGATGAGCGAGCGTTCGCGGGAGCGACGTATCGGGTGGCGTATACTCCCGGCTGGCCAACGCGCGTGCCTTCGACTCCACGAGGGCCGCTAACCCAGCGGGGGTCACGGCCGCCTGGGCGACGGCCATCTGCGTGGCCGGGTTGGCCTCCCGGCTATCGGACGGTAGTGTGGACCCCTGCTCCGAGGTTCCGCACCCCAGTGCGGGTAGCAGGAGAAGGGCGAGGGGAGCGATCAGGCGGTAGGGCTCCGAACCTGACATGCGACTCCAAGGACTACGACAGGGCAGATGGACATACGAACCGGTGCCGACATCACGGCCGCCGAGGGTAAGCGGACGAGCGTGAAGCTCCTGAGGCTGGGCGGCGTCTTGATGCTTGTCAATGGCGTACTCCTCGCCCCCTGGTGGGTTCTGACCGGCGGCCTCACTACGCCGTGGGTCGCCCTGGAGGCCGTCGTGATCGTCGGCGCCTTCTCGATGTTGCCCCGCAAGCCGTGGGCGCCTTACGCGGCCAGCGCAGTCGCGCTTCTCGTCGCCTTCTTCACGATCATCGGCTTCGGCGACACGACTTTGCGCCTGAGCCTGGGCCGCCCGCTGAACCTCTACCTCGACGTCTGGTTGTTGAGCTCAGCCCGGGCCCTTCTCGTGGGCGGGCTCGGGCCCGTGCTCGCGGTCTTGGCTCTGGCGCTCCTTTCGGCGGGCATCGCCCTCCTCACGGGTCTCCTGGGATGGCTTCTGACCTCGATCCGGGTCGAATCAAGAGTACTGTCCGCCCGACTGACGGGGCTCGGGATCGTGGTGTTCGTCGGCGCGGGCCTCACCGCCGAACGGGTGCCGGTCTTGGCTCCTCACGTGGACGCTCCGACCGTGCGGCTCGTCCGCGATCAGATCCGTCGCTTCGTCGCGATCATCAACGAGCGGGAGTGGTTCGCCGAGGCGCTCTCGGTCTCCGCCGATAGCTACGCGGACCTCCCTGGGCTTCTGAGCAGGCTCGAGGGCCGCGACGTGATCTTCGCCTTCATCGAGTCGTACGGCGTCACGGCGCTCTACGATCCTCGCTATTCACCGGTCGTCGGCCCGCGATTGGACGATTTCCAGGCGCGCATGG
The DNA here is from genome assembly GCA_022564535.1 of Gemmatimonadota bacterium. The sequence continues at coordinate 3,256 of JADFLD010000164.1, read as the reverse complement.
ACGCCGCGGGGTTGTACGTGGTGTCGGGCAAGCTCGTCCAACCCAGCCAGGGAGGGCAGTCCTGGTTCGGACACGGCTCGGTGCTGAGCGGAGTCTGGCTGGACAACCAGCTACGTTACGACATGCTTCTCAGCAGCGGGCGAGAGACCCTGATCGACGACTTTCGGAGAGCCGGGTACCGAACGGTCGCCGTGATGCCCGCGATCACAAAGCCATGGCCAGAAGGCGAACGGTTCGGCTACGACGAGATCTTCGCGGCGCCGCACATCGGCTACGCGGGGCCACCTCTCAATTGGGTGACCATGCCGGATCAATTCGTCTGGTCGTTTCTCGAGAACTCGATACGGGGCGTGGACGACCGACCGCTGTTCGCGGAGTTGGGCCTCATCAGCAGCCATGCGCCCTGGACGCCCATCCTGCCCGTCTTGGACGACTGGGACGCGATCGGCGACGGGGCGATCTTCGCGCAGTTCGAGGACACCGGTGTTCGTCCCGAAGACCTCTGGCGGGAGGCGGACCGAATCCGCGAGCACTACGCGATGTCCGTCGAATACGCGGTGCATGCGATGGCTGCCTACGCCGAGCGTTACGTCGACGACCGGACGCTTCTTATCGTCTTGGGCGATCACCAACCTGCGCCGCTCATCACCGGGGAAGGAGCGACGTGGGACGTGCCGGTGCACGTGATCAGCGGGGACCGAGCGCTGCTCGAGCCCTTCATCGATTGGGGTTTTTCCGAGGGGGCGTGGCCGAACCCCGATCCTGAGCGAGAAACGCTCGGGGTGGACTACTTCAGGGACTGGTTCATCCGGGCGTACAGCGGCTCGTGACCCACCTGGGTTATCATGCGCGCGTCTGAGTGGGTCGGGCTGATCCGGTCCCTGATCGTGTACTGGCGGCCGGGACGTCAGCGGGGGTTGAGACGCCTGTACGCGCCTCTGGTGCATGAGGGTGACCTCGTCTTCGACGTCGGGGCTCACCTGGGTGACCGGGCGGCAGCCTTCGCGGCGCTCGGAGCGCGCGTGATCGCGCTCGAGCCCCAGCCGCGTATCGCGCGTTGTCTGCGTCGCATAGTGGGTCGAAATGAGCGTATCACCGTGAGAGCGGAAGCCGTGGGGGCCGCGGTCGGCCGCGCGCGACTCGCGATCAGTAGGCGAACACCAACCATGTCGACGCTGTCCGCTGCATGGCGCGAGTCGCTCGGAGAGCCGACCTCCGCCTTCCGCGACGTGCGGTGGGAGGATTCGGTCGAGGTCCCCGTGGTGACGCTCGATACGCTCATCGAGATGTTCGGAAGACCGAGCTTCTGCAAGATCGACGTCGAGGGGTACGAGGCCGAGGTACTCGCGGGGCTGAGTCATCCGGTGCCGGGCCTCTCCGTGGAGTTCGTGTCGGGTCAGCTGGACAGGGCCTCGGCGTGCATCAACCGCATCAGTGAGCTCGGAGCGTACCGGTTCAACTTGGTTCTCGGCGAAGGCCGGGACTTCGTATTCGAGACGTGGGAGGGTGCGGATATTGTGCTCGCATACTTGGCGGCGGGCGCGGGTGGCGCGTCGTCTGGAGACATCTACGCTCGGCTGGATCGGGTCGGCCCCGCGGACGAGGCGGTACGGGAAGAAGCGGAGAGGGGTGGCGTGAGGCTGGGCGATGGGGAACGGGTCGAGGCAGAGCAGGGAGACCGAGCCGATGACTGATGGTCGCGTCCGCTACTGGCACGCCCTGACGACGGACGAGGCCGCCGCAGTCGTAGAGCGCGATCCGGTCGCGATCCTGCCGCTGGCCGCGATCGAGCAACACGGGCCGCACCTGCCGCTGTCCACCGATCTCGACATCGGCCTCGGGCTGATCGAGCGCGCCTTCGATCACCTGCCCGACGACGTCCGCGCGTGGGTGCTTCCCGCGGTGGCGGTCGGCGCGAGCGCGGAGCACATGAGAGCGGCGGGCACGCTGAGCTCGAGCCCGGAGCACCTGATCGCGTCGATCGTGAGCCAGGGAGAAGGGCTCGCTCGTTCCGGCGTGCGACGGCTCGTGTTGGCGAACAGTCACGGCGGCAATCGTCACGCGATGGATGCGGCGGGGCTGACGCTCAGGTCCGAGCACGGCATGCTGGTCGTCAAGGCGAGCTATTTCCGCTTCGATCGTCCCGACGACGCGGATCTGCCGGAGTCGGAGTGGCGTCACGGCCTGCACGGCGGCGCGGTCGAGACGGCCATGATGCTGCACCTTCGGCCGGATCTCGTCCGCGCAGATGCGATCGCCCGATTCCCTTCACTCGGGGAGGAGCTCGAGGGCACGTTGCGCCGGCTCGGCCCGGAGGGCCAGGCTTCGTTCTCATGGCTTGCAGGCGACCTCAATCCCCACGGTGTCGTGGGCGATGCCAGGCTGGCCACGGCCGAGTTGGGGGCGCGGCTGGTTGCGCACTATGGGCGCGCACTGGCCGACGTGATCCTCGATGCACGCGACTTCCCGCTGGATCGGCTGGCCGGGGACTGGAGCGATCGATGAGCGCGTCCATCGACGAGCGCGCTGCTTGGGAGCTCGTCCGTGCTGTGACACCGGGACGGAACGGCCCCCCAGGGCGCGTGCGTCTCGACGCACCACCCGACGCGCGATCCGACCTCTGGTTGGACGTCGACGGCGCCGGAGTGTGGACGGCGTCGGGCGTCGCGACGGATGCGGCCCGAGATCTATTCGACATCTATCTACCCCTTCGCGTGAGACAGGACGTAGTCATCGGCCAGCTCGGTCAGAGCCTCGACGGGCGCATCGCCACCGAGAGTGGCGCGTCGCACTTCGTGACCGGACCGGAGGACATCGTGCGTCTTCATCGTCTACGAGCTCTGGTCGACGCGGTCGTCGTCGGAGCGAGCACGGTCGCATCCGACGATCCGCGGCTCACGGTACGCGAGGTCGAGGGAGAGAACCCCGTGCGCGTGGTGCTGGACTCCGATGGCCGGCTCGACCCGGGACGGCGCGTGTTCACCGACGGCGCCGCGCGCACCCTCGTCGTCCGCCGCTCCTCCGCGGCCCCAATGGGATACGAAGGGCGGACGGAAGTAATTTCCGTGCCTGCCACAGAATCGGGCGGCCTAGATCTTACGTCTTTGCTGCGTGCCCTCAGCGATCAGGGGCTCGCCCGTATCCTCGTCGAAGGTGGCGGCGTGACCGTATCGCGTTTTCTCCAAGCCGGCCTTTTGGATCGCCTCCACATCACGGTCGCACCGCTGCTGATCGGCTCGGGACGACCGTCGATCAC
>JADFLD010000163.1 GCA_022564535.1 Gemmatimonadota bacterium | reverse complement strand
GGCCGTCCTTGCTGCCCTACCGCGACCCGCACCTCGAGCGCAGTTCTGGGTTCGTCACCGTCCGGCAGGCGCACGTTGGTGACACCGAGCACGGGAAATCGTGAGAGCACGGCCATCCCGTACTCGCCCCCCTGATAAGGCATGAAGTCGCCGAAGTGCGCCTCCATTCCCAATAGCTCACCGAGGCGTCGCGCTTGGTCGACGCCGTTCGTCCGCTCGACCCGCCGATCGACTTCCTGAAGCGTGATCACGTCGGCGTGGAGGGGCCGCAGCACGTCGGCGATCCGTTCCAGATCGACCTCTCCGTCCACGCCGAGTCCGTGCCTGATGTTGTACGCGGCGACGCGCAGCGTCGCCTGGGAAGCCGCCGGCACCGCCGCGCCCCCGATGAGCGCAGCAGCCGTGAGGGCGATCCCAAATCTCACGAGGGCTCGACCACGAGGAAGCGGTAGCACCACGCCTCACCCGCCAGCACCGTCTCGCCGTCTTCCCTCTGGACCCTCACCGCGAGTTCGCATACCGGCTTCGAGGCATGAACGCTTACAACCTCCGCGGTGGCCGTGATCGTATCGCCGATGAAGACGGGGGCGGTGAATTTCCAATTCTGGCTCAGAAAGACCGAACCGGGACCCGGCAAGTCCTCGGCGACGAGCGCATGAAGAAGGCCGGTCGTGATACCCCCGTGCGCGACGAGGCGGCCGAAGCTCGTCTGGCTCACGAACTCCTCATCGAAGTGAAGAGGGTTTCGGTCCCCCGACAGCTCGGCGTACGCGCGGATATGCTCCGCAGTGACGTGCATCGACCGTGTCGCCGTTTGGCCCACGTCGAGATCCAAAGCTGGCATCGCGGCCTCGTCTTGCTCCAGGAGTTCGCATCTGGGCATCTTCGCGTTACAACGTGCGAAGCGAGACGCTCACGCGCGAGCCATCCGAGGAACTCCATGAACGACCTCCGATCGATCAATCCCGCCACCGGCGAAGTCGTCGGCGAAGTCCCCGTGACTCCTGCGACCGATGTCCAGTCGGTCGTCGATCGCGCTCGAGCGGCCCAAGGCGCGTGGGCCGATCTCGGCCTCGGGGGTCGTGCGGAGGTCCTGAAGGGGGCGGCCCCGATCTTCGCCAAGCGAGTCCAGGAGCACGGCGAGTTGATCACCCGTGAGATGGGCAAGCCGATCAAGGAGGCCCTCGGAGAAGCCAAGTCCCTCGGCATCGGGCTGGGAGACGAAATCGACGAGATGGTCGAGGCGCTCGCGCCGGACGTCGTCGAGGACGGTCGAGTTCGTTCGACGGTCTACCACGACCCACTCGGCGTCGTCGGCGCGATCACCCCGTGGAACTTCCCCATGTCGATGCCGAGCTGGATGGTGCTTCCGGCTCTGGTCGCCGGGAACGCCGTCGTTCTCAAACCCTCCGAGGAGACCCCGCTCTGCGGGCAGGCCTATGCGGACGTCCTCAACGAGGTGCTCCCGGACGACGTCTTGTGCGTCGTGCACGGAGCCGACGATCAGGGTAAGGCGCTCGTGCAGTCGGACGTGGACATGATCGCCTTCACCGGGTCGCGCGAGGTCGGTAAGCACATCATGCGCGAGGCGAGTGCGACGCTCAAGCGGGTCCTCCTCGAGCTCGGCGGCAAGGATCCGATGATCGTCCTCGAGGACGCAGACCTGGAGAAAGCGGCGAGGTTCGCCGCGCTCAACTCCTTCCGGAACTGCGGCCAGGTGTGTGTTTCGACGGAGAGAATCTTCGTGCTCGACTCCGTCGCCGACGACTTCGAAGAGGCCCTGGCCGGCCTGGCGACCGCGATGTCCGTCGGGAACGGCATGGACGGAGTCGACGTCGGTCCCATGGTGAACGCTCGCCAGAGGGACCATGTTCTCGGCCAGGTTGAGGCCGCGGTCGCGGCCGGTGCGACGGTACTCGCCGGAGCGGACGGACACCATGACAACTACGTCACACCCACCGTACTCACCGGCGTGACGGAGGAAATGGAGATCGGTCACGTCGAGACCTTCGGCCCAGTCGCCTGCGTGACCCGGGTATCCTCGGTCGACGAGGCGGTCGACCGCGCGAACCACACGCTCTTCGGACTCGGCGCGGTCGTATTCGGGGGAGATGAGGAACGAACTGCCGCGGTCGCCCGCCGCCTCACCGCGGGCATGATCGGTGTAAACGGGGCCGCCAGCGGAGCGGCCGGAACCCCCTGGGTCGGGGCGCGGGAGAGCGGCTTCGGCTTCCACAAGTCGCGGGACGGGCATCGACAGTTCACGCAGACGCGTGTCCTCACGAGGCCGAGGTGATGCGCGGGCACATGGTCGCCCTCACGAGCCTCTCCGTGTTGATCTCCGCCTGTGACCGTGGGCCGGAACACAATATCGTCCCCATGCCTCGAAGCGTGGCGCCGGCGAGTGGGTTCTTCACGCTCGACGCCACCACGTCGATCACGTTGGGCGACCCCGGTGACGGGGAGCTGCGCGGGATCGTCGATCGCTGGGCTGAGCCGATTAGGCGCGGAAGTGGCTTCGCACTGCCGGTCGCCGACGGCGGAGCGATCCGACTCGGAGTCGACGGGAGGGGTGAGACCGAGAGCTACCGTCTGATCGTCGCACCGGACGGCATTTCGCTGCTGGGTGCCGATCACGCCGGCCTGTTCTACGGTCTGCAGACGCTGTCTCAGCTCCTGCCTCCGGACGTCGGAGCGGCGCGGGGCGATGGCGACGAAGGATTCGAGATCGCCGCCGTGCGCGTCGAGGACGAGCCGCGCTTCTCGTACCGTGGCATGCACCTCGACGTCGCGCGTCACTTCTTCGAGCCGGACTTCGTAAAACGCTACATCGACATGCTCTCCCGGTACAAGATCAACCGTTTCCACTGGCACCTGACGGAAGACCAGGGCTGGAGGATCGAGATCGACGCCTACCCACGACTCACCGAGATCTCAGCGTACCGGGCTCAAACACACATCGGTCACGGACGCGAAGAGTTCAACGGGGACGGACAACGTTACGGAGGCTTCTACACCAAGGACGAGATCCGCGACATCGTCGCGTACGCACAGGAGCGGTACGTCACAATCATTCCCGAAATCGAGATGCCCGGCCACTCCCTGGCCGTCCTGGCCGCGTATCCGGAGTTGGCCTGCACCGAGGGACCCTTCGAGGTGGCGATGACGTGGGGTGTCTTCGAAGACATCTACTGCCCGTCCGAGGAGACGTTCGAGTTCCTCGAAACGGTGCTGTCGGAGGTCATCGAGTTGTTCCCCGGCGACTACATCCATATTGGGGGCGACGAAGCACCCAAGACGCGGTGGGAAGAGAGCGACTTCGTTCAGCGGCTCATGCAGCGTGAGGGCTTCATCGAGGAGATGCAGGTTCAGAGCTGGTTCATTCGCCGGATCGAGCGGTTCCTCAACGCGAATGGAAAGCGCATGATCGGGTGGGACGAGATCCTCGAGGGAGGCCTGGCGCCTGACGCCACGGTCATGTCGTGGAGGGGAACGATCGGGGGTATCGAGGCGGCTCGAATGGGACACGACGTGGTGATGACACCGTACAGCAACCTCTACCTCGACTACTACCAGTCCGAAGATCAGGAAAACGAGCCGCTCTCGATCGGTGGCTTCCTACCGCTCGACACAGTGTACGCGTACGAACCGGTTCCAGAGCAGCTCCGCGATGCCGATGCGGCGCACATCATCGGAGCGCAGGCCAACGTCTGGACGGAGTACATGAGGACCCCGGAGCACGTGGAGTACATGGTATTCCCCAGGATGTTCGCGCTCTCCGAGGTCGTGTGGTCGCCCAGAGAGGGCAAGGACTTCAGGGGCTTCGTCAAGCGGCTGGAGTGGCACTTCGAGCGGCTCGACGCCCTCGGCGTGAACTACCGCCCACTCGATCGGTAGAGCCCCTCAGTCCCGCTCGAGCGGTCGCGTCAGGCACGTCGGACCCCCACATCCCTTTGCGCTGATCTCCCGTCCGACGTACGTGTGGACGTCGACTCCTGCGGCCTCCATGCGGCGACAGGTCTCGGGATTTCCGTCGAGCGCCACGGCAACCCGCGGCGCGACCGCGAGTACATTGCAGCCCTGGGAGTCGAACTCCTCGTCCGGGACCTCGACGAGCCCGAATCCGCTCTCGAGCAACCGCTCACGGAAGGAGACCGGCAGCAGGGGGGAGTAGACAAGGAGCAGGTCGGCGTCGAGGGGTGAGAGCATCGACATCAGGTGGAAGACGTCACCCGGGCCTTTCCAATGTGGTAACGGAACACCCAACACCTCGACATCGGGCAGCAGCGTCTCGAGTTGGTCGATTCCCGACTGGTTCGTTCGGTAGCCACGACCGACGGCAAGGATGTCGGCAGCCAACCAGGTGGCGTCACCGCCCTCGGCCGTGCCAGGCGCTTCGATCGATCCGGCCACCTCCAGACCGAGCGCCTCGAACACCCGGCCCTCAGCGGCGGGCTCCGAGGATCGGGTGGGCTTGCCCATTCGACACAGAATCGGACCCCGATCGCTCGCGATCGACGCGTCGCGCACGTACATCGAATCGAGTCCGACATCCTCCCCTGGCATCCATTCGACGGCGACGTCGAGGGACTCCAGCAAGCGGGCGAAGGCGTCGTACTCGTGACACGCGACGTCGAAGTCCGGTGCTCCGAGGTAGTTCAGCGCGCTCCACTGGGCCGCGACCCGATCGGGCGAGACGAACGCGTCCCGGGCGTGTTTGAGAAGGACGCGCCGAAGGGTGCCGACGTCGCTCTGGTAGGTCATTCCCCTTCAATGACTCCGGACCGGATCGTAGTGGACCGTGAGGCGCCGTGCGAGGTGGTCCGAGTTGTAGCGGTTATCGAGACGACGATACGCGTCGATGCTCAGCGTCCGAAACGATCCGCGGCGGAAGTACATATGATCGGTCGGGAAGCTGCCGCGTGTCCCCCGTCCGTCCCACTCCGGTGACTCGGGGAACGCCTTTCGCATGAGCCTGAGCGTGGTCTCGTTCCCGGCCCACGTGTTGAAGTCGCCGCCTACCAGCGTTGCAGCGGTAAGCGGCCCGTCCCTTTGTGCGCGATCGAGCCCGTCGATGAGCCCCGACACCTGACGTGCGCGTGTCTGGTTCCCGCTGGTGAGCGTGCGAGCCAGCGTGGAGGCAACGTCGAGGTGCACGCTCACGACCCGAACCCGTTCGCCGCCGGGCGCATTGACAGTCGCCGCGACGGCGACCTTACGGCCACCTTCATGCGGGAGATCGATCGCGATCGGCGCGGTGAGGGGCAAGGTCGAGAGAACCGCATTCCCTTTGTCCTCGCTCGGTCGCGACCCACTGTCGGGGCCGTTGCGTGCGGAAGGGACGTAGACGAAGGCAAGCCCGCAGCGCTCAGCCGCTTCCACGATATCGGGGTCTTCCCCCGTGCGATCTTCGGGATCGATGGTCCACGGGACGGCCGAGCCACTTGGGACGACCGGAAGGTCCTCCGAGAACCGGTAGACCTCTTGGAGCAATAGCACGAACGGATTCGCCCAACCCTCGAGGGTCGGCGTCGGAGCGGTGCAATCAAGACCGAGTTCGGTGTGGAGAAAATCGAACAAGTCCCCG
>JADFLD010000162.1 GCA_022564535.1 Gemmatimonadota bacterium | reverse complement strand
TTCGAACCACAGGGCCGTGATGGGTGCGGTAGACCGTGAAGTGGCGCTCCGCCATCCCGGAATCGGTCCTGTAGGGAACGGTGATCTGCTCCGAGATGACAGGCCGCTCCTCACCGTCGTACATGTAGACGAACCGCCCGTCCCGCGCGACCACGGTCTCGAGGTACTCGTCGATGTTGTCCACCCCGCTCGACGTGTGCATCCACCCGGCATCCTCGTTGAAGCCCTGGTAGATGAAGAACTGACCCCACGTGACGGCACCGTACGCGTCCAGTCCCTCGTCGCTGGACATCTGGAGCTCGGAGCGGAAAAAGAACGACGTGTGCGGGTTGATGAGAAGGAGGGCGTTGCCTGTGGCGCTGTTCGAGGGGGCGATCGCAAAGCCGTTCGACCCGGTCGGCTCCACCCAGCTGTCGGCCGCCACTGGGAGCACGACCTCCGCCATCGCCATTCCGTCGGGGCCGTTGTCGTAGAAAGCCCGGAGCTGGGTGAGGTTCACCCGTTCGATGTCGCCACCGATACTTCCCTCACTGAACGTGAGGGCCATCCACGGCTCGAAGCGGGTCAACACCCTGGGGGTGACCTCGGGGTGAGTGTGCAGATAGTAGTTCAGCCCGTCGGCCCACCCGTCCATCAGATCTCTCAGCCACTGTGGACTCTCGGCATACATCTCCCGCATGTCGGCGGGGTCGATGAAGAGCTTCATCCGAAGATCGCGCCAGATCTCCTCCTCACCCTCGGCCTCGGCGAGACGCCCCTGAGAGTTGAGGAAGTTCACTTCGATTCGATGGAAGTCGTCCTCGGCCTGAGCGTAGATCATGCCGAAAACCGCATCGGCGTCCGTCGGGCCGTGTACGTGGGCGATGCCCCAATCGTCTCGCGTAATCGTGATGCTGGCGGCTCGCGCCTCCCAACTCGCGACCTCTGGGTCCTGGGGCGCGCACGCTACGCACGCGATCGTGGCAAACAGAAGGAGCTGTTTCATTCGGGTGGTGACCCCATGGTCGAGTCGCGAATCGCCTATCTTGCGACAGGCCGGTTCTCGATATTGTAGGTCGGAAACCACTCCCGGACCATCCACCCGGAATCCGAGCGCCATGCGCGAAGTCATCGCCTCCATCGAAGGCGAGTACCGGCGGTACCGAAGACTCGGCGCCGACACACTCGACCAACTGACCGCCGAGCAGCTGTGCACGCGGGTGTCGCCCGAGAGCAACTCCCTTGCGACGATCGTCTGGCACATCTCAGGAAACCTCGAGTCACGCTTCACCGACTTCCTCACGACGGACGGGGAGAAGCCGTGGCGAAAGCGAGAGGACGAGTTCGCACCCCGGGAGGCGACTCCGACCGAGATTCACGACAAGTGGGATCGTGGCTGGGAGACGCTCACGACGACACTCGCCGGGCTGACCGACGCCGACCTCCAGAAGTCTGTCACCATCCGCGGGGTGGAGTTCACCGTTGCTGAGGCGCTCCTGCGCTCGGTCGCGCACGCGAGCTATCACGTGGGCCAGATGACGTTCGTGGGCAAGATGCTGCGGGGGGAGGATTGGACTTATCTGAGCATCCCACCTGGCGGAACGGCGGCGTACAACCTCGACCCGACGCATGAAAAGGGGTGAGGGTCGAGCTCTGGCCGGTAAGGGTTACGTCGATTTCAATTGGCGTTCGGGCTTCAGGCGTGGCGGGTGTGCCGCGGTAGAGATCTGCTCGCACTCTGCTGACCCACGCCGCATCTTCCTCCGCGTGAACGACCCCGACCGCATCACCCTGTCGAGTGACATCGGGCACTTCGAGGCGCGACTCCAGCGCGTATTCTATGCGGAGGCGTGGCGGCCCGATTACCTGACCCCTCTTCACCTTCCGCCAGGAGTACGCCGGTGAGGGCCATTTACCGCAAGCGCCTCCGCGCCCTCGGTGAGTTCGTCGCCGTCGGGGTCGTGGTCGGGGCGCTCGTCGGGGAGTTGATCCATCAGATGGACGGAGGAGCCGTCGGGCCCCACCTCGTTCGTGGCGTCGCGGTGGGTATCCTGGTCGGATGCCTGCTTGGTGTCGGAGAAGAGTTGCTCTTCGTGGGAATTGGCCGGGGCCTCAGTTATGTCGCTCTCAACGTCTCTCGCGTCCTCCTCTACTCGGCGGGCATCATCGCGAGCTTGATCGGCGTGAATTCTGCATACCGCTGGCTCAGTGAGGGCACCACGCTTGCAGAAGGGGCGAGGTTGTACGACACGATGGGCCGTGATCTCATCTTCGCCGTCGTAGTTGCAGTCCTGGGCACGTCTTTCCTGGAGGTCAGGCGCCTTCACAATCCGGGAGATCTACGCCGATTCCTCATGGGCAGATACCGTCGCCCGGAGGAAGAGGAGCGTGTGTTCCTGTTTGTCGACATGGAGGATTCGACCGCGATCGCGGAGCGGCTCGGCAGCCTGACATACAGCAACTTGCTCCGTGATTGCTTCTACGACATCTCAGAAGCGATACTCGCCTGGCGAGGACAGGTCTACCAGTACGTCGGCGACGAAGTCATCGTCACCTGGCCCTTCGAGGAGGGGGTGAACCAGGCGAGATGCGTCCGCTGTTTCTTCGACATGCTGGAGCTGCTGGAGGCAAAGAGGGATCGCAACGAGGCTCGCTACGGGGTCGCCCCTCGCTTCCGGGCGGGTATCCACGGGGGAACCGTCGTCACGACGTGGATCGGGGAGGCGAAGAAGGAGTTGGCCTTCCACGGGGACACGCTGAACGTGGCCGCAAGGATGGAGGGCGCGTGCCGGGAATTGGGGTCGAGGTGTCTGGTCTCGGCGAACGTATTCGAGCGAATCGCGGTCCCGGAGCATCTGCGAGCGACGCCACGGGGCGAGTTACAGCTACGTGGGAAGCAGGAAGTCGTCGAAGTCTGGTCGATCGAGCGGAGGGTCCCCTGACCTCACGACGAAGCTTTCGCGCCGAGCAAGGCGGTGCCACCTGGGACGAGGTTCAACGCCGAATCGCCCTGCAGGGCCCGCGCTCGAGGGGATCTGCCCTCGAACGTCGTTGGCTCAATCGAGCCCGACCAGGCGATACACCGTCCCCGCAAGGCTGACGACATACAGCTCCCCGAGCGCGTCCTCACCGAACGAAGCGATGCCGGAGACGGGGCCGAAGTCGTCCGTGTGGTCGTACAGGTCGGTGACCAAGCCGCCGACTACGCGGAACGAGCGAATCCAGGTGCTGCAATAATCGGCGAAGAAATAGCGACCCGCGAGGCTCGGAAGCGCCGACCCGCGATAGACGTATCCGCCGGTTATGGAGCAGCCGTCGTCGTGGGAGTACTCGTGGATGGGGAGCACCAGCCCGTTGGTGTCGCACGTGGCCGTGCCGAAGCACCGCGTACCCTCCATCGTGTTCCAGCCGTAATTCTCACCGCCCACGCTCGACGCAGGCTGAAAGGAGATCTCCTCCACCTCGTTCTGCCCTACATCGGCGATGTACAGATCGCCCGTCGATCGATCGAAGGAGAAGCGCCAGGGATTGCGTAGGCCGTACGCCCACGTTTCATCGGCGCCGCCGGAGTCGCCGACGAAGGGGTTGTCGGTCGGGATGGCGTACGGAACGCCTCCATCGACGTCGATACGGAGGATGGACCCGAGCAGCGTCGAAGGGTCCTGTCCGTTTCCCGCCGGGTCGCCGCCAGATCCCCCGTCACCCATCCCCACATAGAGCATGCCGTCGGGGCCGAACGCGATCTGGCCACCGTTGTGGTTCGCGAACGGCTGGGGGATCGTCAGGATTGCCGACGCCGAGTTGGGATCGGCCACTTCCGGGTCTGTCGACACCGAAAAGCGCACGATTCTGGTGTTGCCCCCGGTGTCCGTATAGTCGACGAAGAAGAAACCGTTCGTCGCGAAGTCGGGGTGAAACGCCAAGCTGAGGAGGCCGCGCTCCCCAACGTCGCTCACCAGATTCGTAACGTCGAGAAAGGGCGTCGGGAGGAGTGTCGCGTCACGAACGATCCGAATTCGCCCCGGCTTCTCGACGATGAAGAGGCGGGTCACGTCTCCGGGCGCGGCCGTGAGATGAACCGGAGAAGTGAGGCCGTCGACGACGACCTCCAGCGCGGTGCCGCCCTGGAGCGGAGCCGTCGCGTCGGAGCAGGCGCCGATCCCTGTCGTCGCGACCAACGCAAGCAGGACAAGGATGCGGCATGACTTGCCTCTCCTGTCGCCCGCCGAATCGTGCGGTGTGCATGCATGGGTCATGCCCACAACATCCCCCGCGCTCCGGCGCGCGCCAAGTGCAGCGCGGGGGTGCGCGCCCGCGATCGACGCCCTAGGATGACCCGCATTCCTCCGCAATCGACTCTCCAGGGGTTTTCATGCGCTCTCGAGCCCTTTTTCGTCTTCTGTGTGTTTTCGGCGTCACCGTGCTGGCGTCCCTTCCCAACGGCGTGCTCGGGCAGACCCCTGACCAGGTCGCGGCCATAGCCGACAAGCTCCAATGGCGAGAGCTCGGTCCCACGATCATGGGCGGCCGCGTGTCAGACCTGGCGGTCGTCGAGTCGGACCCGTCGGTGTTCTACGTCGCCACCGCCACCGGGGGCATCTGGAAGACCGAGAACGCGGGCGTCACGTTCGCCCCGATCTTCGACAAGGAGGTCACGTCCTCCATCGGGGACGTGACGGTGGCGCCGTCCAACCCCAACGTCGTGTGGGTTGGCACCGGCGAGCCGCAGAACCGGCAGAGTTCTCCGTGGGGAAACGGAGTGTACCGTTCCACCGACGCCGGTCGCTCGTGGACCCACCTCGGGCTCGAGGACACGCACCACATCTCCCGAATTCAGGTGCATCCACGAAATCCGGATGTCGCGTATGTAGCGGCGGTTGGGCATCTCTGGGCGCCGAACCCTGAACGTGGAGTGTACAAGACGACGGACGGCGGCCAGACGTGGGAGCACGTCCTGTTCATCGACGAGAACACGGGGACCATCGACCTGGTCATGGACCCGAACGACCCGCAGACGCTCTTCGCCGCGATGTATCAGCGACAGCGCCGTGCTTGGGGCTACAACGGCGGAGGGCCGGGGAGCGGCATCTACCGGACTACCGACGGCGGCCGGACGTGGGTGGAGCTCACCGACGGACTACCGACCGGTGACAAGGGTCGAATAGGGCTCGATATCTACCGCCGCGACGGGAACTTCGTCTGCGCGCTCGTGGAGGCCGACGCACGGGCTCCCGGGGGGCGCGGTGGACGGGGAGGTGGTGCAGGCGGAGACCAGGAATCCGGTTTGTACTGCTCCACGGATCGCGGCGAGTCCTGGGAACAGCGCTCGACGACGAACAGCCGCCCCATGTACTACTCCCAAATCCGCATCGACCCGAACGATCCCGAGCGCATGTACCTGGGCGGCTCGAGCTTGTACCGAACTTCCGACGGGGGGCGCAACTTCACGAGCGACGCGGCCGCGGGGGTGCATTCGGACCATCACGCGCTGTGGATCGATCCGGCCAACTCCGATCACATGATCCTGGGCGGCGACGGGGGCGTCTCGGTGAGCTGGGACCGGTCCGACAACTGGTACCAGTTCCGCAACTTGCCGCTCGCTCAGTTCTACGAAGTGGTTTTCG
>JADFLD010000161.1 GCA_022564535.1 Gemmatimonadota bacterium | reverse complement strand
TCTAGGGGATTTCGTCGCCCAAAATCCATCTCTCTCGCTCAGCCGGCTGACCGCGGTGCGGTTCGTCTTCGACCGGGTCCACATGGGTGAGGTTTCGATCGACCAGATCGGTTTCAGCGACCTGGATCCGGCGTTCCTGGCCGCGAGGGTCGATGCGCGGTAAGGGGTGGCCCTATCGCAACCTCACGCCGAACCGGTGCGTTCCGCCCTCGTCGACGGTGCTGAACGGCCGAAACGCCCACTCGACGGTGATGTTGTCTCCCCAGAACGCGAGGCCCGTTGTGAGCGGGCTCGCGTCGCTTCCTTCGGGGACGTCCTGGAATCCGACCCGGGCGATGAAGGTTCGGCCCCGGATGGGCCAATAGCCGACCTCCAATCCGCCGCCGTACGTCACGTTATCGTCGCTGAAACCCACCGTGGCGGTGTAGCCGATGTCCAGGATGCCGACCTGTTTTCCGTAGTTCCCCGCGCCGATCACGACCCGCGAGGGCTTCGCTCCGGTATCGAGAATCGGCTTGCCGCCGAGGTCGTGCACCGTCACGCCTACGACGACCGGCCCGATTTCGCGAACGGCGCTGACGTCGAAGAGGACGACGCTGTGGCGTGACGCTCCGACGCGTTCGTCGATGAAGTTCACGCCGATTCCCAGGTCGATGTCAAATGGGATTTCATGGGCGTAGCCGAGGGTCGCCGCCCGCTCTGAAACAGGTACGGACTCGAACTCGAAGAGATCGTCCTGGCCCGGAGGGGCCGCAGCGACATCGGAGCCGATGGCGCCATACTGGAGTGTCCTCAGCCCGACGCCGATTCCTCCCCCCAGCCATTGCACCGCGCCCGAGACTGCTGCCGAGCTGCTCTCCCCACCCCATCGCTGGACGTCGAGCCCGAAGCCGCGCGCCCCCGTGAGCAGGGCGGGATGATAGAAGATCGCGTCGGCGTGCCCCGCATCCATCATGTACGAATCGCCGAGAGCCATCGCACGCGTCGAGGCCGGCAGCTGTGTGACCCTGGGCAACACGCCCCCGGTTTGCGCCGAGAGTGCCACGGGCGCGAGGAGAATGAGCGCGGCTGTGAGGTGAGGCTTGGATCGCATTGGATGGGCCTGGGAGGCGAGCGCAGTAACGCACAACCTCGGTCGAGAGGGCGATGACCGGCAATAGGCACGCAACAAACGACCGGGGGCGGCTACTCGGCCGTTCGGGCCCGGAAGTCCTCAATGAGCGCGCGTGCGATCGACATCTCATGCGGCAAATCCGGCAAGTCATCCCGCGTGAACCATCGGGCGTCCTCGATCTCGGTCGGATCGGCGCGGACCTCACCCGAGAGCCAATCGGCCGTGAACCCGATCATCAGCGAGTTTGGAAACGGGTGCGGTTGGCTTCCGAAGTAACGGAGGTTCGTAACCAGAACGCCGACCTCCTCCAGGATCTCGCGGTGTACACATTCCTCGAGTGTCTCGCCCGGCTCCACGAAGCCGGCGAGCGTCGAATACACGCCCTCCCTGAAGCGTGGCGATCGGCCGAGGAGTGCCTCACGGCCCCGCCGCACGAGTACGATGACCGCCGGCGCAACCCGAGCGAAGTGGAGCTGCCCGCACGCGGGGCAGGCCATGGCCTCGTGGTGCTCGTGAAGCTCGTTCGCCGCTCCGCAACGTGAGCAGAACCGATGCGTTGCATGCCAGACCACTTTTTGCCTCGCCGTGCCCGCGGCCCGGAATTCCTCCCGGCTCAGGCCATGATACGCATCCCTCAGCCCCTCGAGCCTGTATCCGTCGGGTGCGGCGAAGTCGTCGGCGAGGGCGAAGGTGAAGAGCGAACGTCCCCCGCTCCTGGAGATCTGCGTGGGCACCGCCGCCGCCTCGAGCCGACGGCTTCCCACATCCCTGTGCAACTCGTCGTGCGCGGGGAGCCGAAGACCCCCAGACGTCTGTCGGAGGAGAACTTGGGATCCCACGAAGGCGATCGCCCAACTCCTGTCACTCATTCAGGGGCGCTTCCGCCTCGAGGACGCCGCGCATGTGGCTGTCCGTGTACCGTTGTGGACTCGTCATGAGAACGCGTTCTCAGCAGTGGCCCTCGTTGGGGTGTCAGCCATGAGACGAAACTATATTACATGGCTGGACTCGCGACGGTATTGCGGGCCCAGCCTTTGCTCGCAATGAGTCGTAACCACATAGATGATCCAAGCTCTCTTTCAACTCGCGCAAGTAGCGGCGGCGGCGTCCCTCCTCGCCCCGGGTGTCCTGGAAAGTCCGGTGGGCCCGGTGGCGGATCGCTACCGTGGTACGTTCGCCGAAATCGAGATCGCGACACCCGCCGTCGAGTCGGCGAACATCGATATCGACGGGCGTATCGACGATGCGGCGTGGGCCCAGGCTGCGCTGCTCGACGGCTTCACTCAGTTCAAGCCCATTGAGGGTACGCCGGCGTCGCAGCGGACCGAGGTCCTGGTGCTTGTCGACGCGGACGCGATCTACTTTGCGGTCAAGGCGTACGACGACGATCCGGCCGCAATTCGCGCGACGATGGCCGAGCGCGACAGCTACGGCCGCACAGACGACTACGTGCGATTCATCCTCGACACCTTCGACGATCAACGGCGCGCATACGTGTTCACGGTCAATCCGCTCGGCGTGCAGCACGACGGACTGTGGAACGAGACCGGTGGGGGCACTGGTCGCCGTGGCCGCGGGCATTTCGGATCACCTATCGATCAGAGTCCCGACTTCCTGTGGGATTCCGACGCTCGGATTACGGAGTGGGGATACGAGGCCGAGATCCGTATCCCGTTCAAGAGCCTGCGCTTTCCCGAGTTGGAAGAGCAGTCGTGGGGGCTCCAGATCGAACGCAAGATTCAGCGCAACGGTTACGAGAGCTCGTGGGCGCCGATCACCGGAAACGTCGCGAACAAGCTGACTCAGGCTGGGAAGCTTACGGGCCTTCTGAACCTGGACATGGGTCTCTTCATGGAGCTCAACCCGGTGCTGACCGGATCGCGCAACGGTTCGGTGGACGATCTCGGCAACTTCGGGCACGATGACCCGACCGGTGAGTTCGGCTTCAACGCGGCGTATGGTGTGACATCCAATCTCATGCTCGACGCGACGTACAACCCTGACTTCAGCCAGGTCGAGGCCGACGCCGGGCAGATTCAGGTCAATGAGCGCTTTGCGCTCTTTTTTCCCGAGAAACGTCCGTTCTTCCTGGAGGGGACAGAGATCTTCGGGATGCCCAAGCAGCTCGTGTACACCCGCACCATCGTCAACCCGATCGCGGGCGGGAAACTGACGGGCAAGGTCGGTGGGCTGAGTCTCGGTTACCTCGGTGCCATCGACGAGACCTTCGACGCCGAGGCGCCGAATACGTACGTGAATCTCGTGCGCTTGCGCGGCGACCTCGGTGCGTCGTCCACGATCGGCGCGGTCTACACGGACCGGACCATCAGCGCGGCGGACTTCAATCGGGTCGCGGGCGTGGACGCGCGCATTCAGGTGGCGGGCCGTTACACGTTCACGTTGATGGGCGCGCAGAGCTACACCAACAACTCGGGCCTGACGGCACGCGTCGACGGGACCATGGCTTCGGCGCGGATCGAACGGGCGGGGCGGACCTTCTCCTTCAACGCCGACTTCGAGGACACGCAGGCTGACTTCGAGCCAGGGAGCGGATTCTTTCAGAGGATCGGGACCACTCAATTCAATTCACGGACCTCCTACACCTGGTTCGGCAAGCGCGGCAGTCTGATCGAGGAGGTCAACCCGTCCATCGAGGTCAAGGGATACTGGGACCACGACGCGTTCTGGAATGGGGGCGGGCTCGAGGAAGGCCAGCTCCAGATGGGGTGGCGCGTCGGCTTCAAGAGCAATATCACATTTTGGGGCAACGTCCAACGCGACATGTTCGAGTATCAGCCGGAGCAGTACGAGGGACTCTTCGTCGAACAGCCCGACGGTTCGTACGAGGCGTTCCGCCCCGACCAAGGTCTCTTCGAAGGACTCAACGGGATCACGGTCTCGATGTGGGTGAACAGGTGGGAGCGGGTCCGCGGAAACGTCATGTACTCCGTCAAGGAGTCCCCGATCTTCGATCGGCGCTTCGGGGTCGCGGTCGAGCCGGCCAGGTCGTATTCGACTCGGATGACGCTCAATCTGTACCCGACGCGTGCGTTACTCGCCGAGATCGGCCTGACGCAGAGTCGTCTGGTGCGACTCCGTGACGGCGTCGAGCACTCGAACGCGATCATCCCGCGCATCCGGGCCCAGTATCAATTCTCCCGCTCGCTCCGGTTGCGTGGAATCTTCGAGTACGGGTCACAGGAAAGCGCGTCGCTCATGGATCCGGGCACCGGGCTACCCCTGTACGTTTGCACCGACGCGGTCTGTGACGAACGGGCTGGGTCGGAGGGACACGACTTTCGTGTCGAGGGCCTGGTCGCCTACGAGCCGTCGCCGGGTACCGTATTCTACTTGGGCTACACGCGGCAGATGGAGGATGGTTCGGCCTTCGGCTTCAAGAACATTCGACCGACCGCCGACGGTCTCTTCATCAAGCTGAGCTATCGGTTCCGCATGTAGCGCCACGAAACCCCGCCGCTTTGCATGCCGTAAGGATCTTCAGGTAGGCAAACCGTCTCGGAGGAACCCCATGAAATCGCTCGTCAAACTCACCGTCGTCGGCATTTCTGGCGTGGTGCTTTTCAAGCTGTTTGCGACTCTTCTTTTTCCTTTGCTCGGGCTCATTTTCGGGCTGCTGGCGATGACGGTGAAGTTCGCGTTGATCGCCGCCGTGATTTTCTTCGTCTACTCGATGATCCGGAAGAGGAAGTCGGAGGATGAGGACTGACGTCGAGCTCTTGCGAGCGCCTTTCTGAGAGCCCTCGGTGACCCACGGGTCGCCGGGGGCTCTGCGCATAGGGTGCGAATCTAGAATGTCCAGCAAGTACGCGGATTTTCAGCCACCTTTCCCTTGACGTCCCGAGAATCGGCGCGTACCGTAGGTCATCATATGACCGCAGGGCCCGGAAACACTTGATTTCACACGGGGTTTCGAGTGTTCGGCACCTCTTCGGAGACCGCGCCGGGGCTGCACTTCAGAGCGGCTCCGGCCGCGACCCAACCTTACCCAGTCTCATAGGAGCCGCCAGATGAACAAGTCCGATCTCGTGGACGCCCTCGCCAACTCCACCGACATGACAAAGGCCGACGCCGCCCGTGCGATTGACGCGCTGTTCGCGCCCGCCGGTGGGATCATCGCCGTCGCCCTCAAGGAGCGTAAGCGCGTTCAGATCACCGGTTTCGGCACGTTCGAGTCGAAGTACCGCAAGGCACGCCAGGGTCGCAACCCCCGTACGGGTGAGACCATCCAGATTCGCGCGACCTACACGCCTGCGTTCCGGGCTGGTAAGGGTCTGAAGGACGCGATTCAGTAGGCTCGAAGTAGATCGTAAGGGGGACGGTCGCGCGTCACCCTCGTGAGGGGCCTGGCTTGTGGCCCTCACGTCCCGTGAAGCTGAAGAGAGGCCGCGTCGCGCTAGTTGTGCGATGCGGCCTCTTGGAGTAGCTACGACCGTGCGCCCGACCGTTTCGGCCCGCCCCGTCGCGGGCGGTCGA
>JADFLD010000160.1 GCA_022564535.1 Gemmatimonadota bacterium | reverse complement strand
CCGCCTGGTCGTCGCCTCCGAGCTGCTCGATCAAGGCGCGACCGGCGTGCAGCTCGGATCAATCTTCGCGACCAGCAACGAATCCGGACTCCTCCCGAAGATCCGACAGAACATCATCGACCGGTACCTGAGAGGCGACCTCACGATCCGAACCGACTTCACGGCCTCACCCACCGGCTTTCCCTTCAAGGTCGTTGAAATGGGCGGCACGATCGGCCAGGCCGACGTCTACGCGAAGCGGGGCCGAATCTGCGACATGGGGTATCTGAGGGAGATGTTCAGCGTCGACGAGAAGAGGGTCGGCTATCGCTGCGCGAGCGAACCGATCGGAGACTTCCTGAAGAAGGGCGGGACAGAGGAGGGCGCGGCCGGGCGGCAATGCCTGTGCAACGGACTCATGGCGACGATCGGCTTGGGACAGGTCCGGGAGGGCGGCATCGTGGAGCCACCGGTCGTGACCGCGGGCGACGACTTCTCGTTTCTCGACCACATTCTGAAGGACGGAGCCACGAGCTACAGCGCCAACGACGTTCTCGACTACCTACTGGGCCCGTCGATGTCCTCGCGTCTGCTCGAGACCGTCTCGGGGGAGCTCGTCCGCTAGCCTTCGCGGACCGACCCTCAGGACCCCGGGTACCCCCCCGCCATGGGTGAACTCCGCTCGATCCTCCCGTATTTCCGTCCCTACAAGAGGGGACTGGTACTCGGGCTGACCTGCGTCCTCTTCGCGAACGCCTTCCAGCTCGTGGGCCCATGGCTCATGAAGCTCGCGATCGATGGAATGGGGGATTCCAGCGTCACCGCCGGGCACATCGCCTTCCTCGCCTCGATGATCGTGGTCACCGCCGTGGTCGGGGGAGGCTTCCGCTACGGGATGCGCGTCCTGCTGAACGGGATCAGCCGGAAGATCGAGGCCGACCTCCGCAACAACCTGTTTCGCCACCTGCTTCGAATGGATGCGACGTTCTACGGCAATATCCGAACCGGCGACCTGATGAGTCGCGCGACGAATGACACGTTCGCCGTCCGCATGGCCGCAGGGCCGGCGATCATGTACACGGCGAACACCCTCGCGGGATTCGTGTTCGCGATCGGATTCATGATATGGATCAGCCCTCGTCTCACGTCGTTTGCGATGATCCCCATGATCGCCCTGCCGCTGGTCGTCCTCGGCTTCGGCGGCATCATCCACCGGCGCTTCGAAGAGATTCAGGAGCAGTTCGCGTCGCTTTCCACCTTCGTGCAGGAGAGCCTCACGGGCGTGCGCATTGTTCGAGCCTACACCCAAGAGGCCGAACAGGCTCGACAGTTCGATGAGCACAACGAGGACTACCGGGCGAGGAACATGCGCCTCGTGATCACGGCCGGGGCATTTCACCCGGTCCTGATGCTGATTTCGGGCGTCGCGATCGTACTGGTGACGTGGTTGGGCGCGCTGGAGGTCATGGCAGCCACGATGACCCTAGGGGATTTCGTGGCGTTCGGTTTCTACCTGGTCCTGCTCATTTGGCCGATGATCGCACTGGGGTGGGTGGTCAACCTGTACCAGCGGGGGGCGGCCTCCATGGGTCGGCTGAACAAGATCTTCCAGGCCGAAGCGTCGGTCGTGGTGCCGGCGAACGCGGTGTCGCTCGACCACGTCCGCGGCGCCATCGAATTCCGCAACGTGACCTTCGCGTATCCCGGTACCGAGCGACGTGTACTCGACAACATCGATTTCTCTGTCGAGGCAGGCCAGACGGTCGCGATCGTGGGGCCGACCGGGTCCGGAAAGAGTACGCTGATCGCGCTCCTCGCGCGCCTCTACGATCCGGACGCGGGCCAAGTCCTCCTGGACGGAATTCCACTCACCGATGTGGACCCCGCAGATCTCCGGCTCCGTGTCGGGATGGTGCCCCAGGACCCGTTTCTGTTCTCGGACACCATCGCGGGCAACATCGGCCTCGGATTGAACCGCAGAAAATCGGGCGATGATCCGTCGATCGACGATGCGGTGAGAACGGCTGCGCGTATCGCGCAACTCCACGACCAGATTCTCGACTTTCCCAAAAAATACGAGACGATGCTCGGGGAACGGGGCATCAACCTCTCAGGCGGCCAGAAGCAGCGGGCGACGCTGGCACGCGCGCTGGCGCGCGATCCGCTCATTCTGGTCCTCGACGACGCCTTGAGCGCGGTCGACACGCACACGGAGGCCGCGATCCTCGCCGACCTGCGCGACGTAATGGGGAGCCGCACCGCCTTCATCATCAGCCACCGGGTCAGCGCCGTCATGCACGCGGACAAGATTCTGGTGCTCGACGAGGGCCGGATCGTGCAGGAGGGCACGCACGCCGACCTGATCGCCACCGAGGGAACCTACGCCCGACTCCTCCGTCGCCAGCTCCTGGAGGAGAAGGTCGAGGCGGAGCCCGCCGAGGCGCTGACCTCCTCAGAGGTTCCCTAGATCCGCTCCAGAATGAACGTTGGAGTGAACCCGACCAGCCAGCTGCTCAGGACCGTGAACCTCCCGGTCAGAAGCAGGAGTCCGAGGAAGATGAGCAAGACGCCCGACGCCTTCTCGACGATCGGAATCCAGTGGCGGAAGCGCTTGAACGTCTGAAGAAATCGATCGAGTGCGAGCGCTGCCAGGAGGAACGGCACGGCTAGCCCGAGCGAATACACGCTGAGCAGCCCCACGCCCGCCCACATCGTGTCCTGTGAGAAGCCGTAGGTGAGAATCGCACCGAGGATGGGTCCGATGCACGGCGTCCAGCCGGCCCCGAATGCCATCCCGACACCCACGGTTCCCAGATACCCCGCGGGCTTGTTGCGCAAGTGAATCCGTTTCTCCTGGAGCAGGGCCGTCAGCCGGAACACACCCGTGAGATGTAGGCCGAGGATCATGATGACCCCTCCCCCGACGCGTGCGATCCACAATTCGTAGTGCCGGAAGAACTGGCCCAGGAACGAGGCTGAAGCGCCGAGCAGAACGAAGATCAGACTGAACCCCAGAACGAAGAGCGTCGCATGAACCATCGTGGCCTGGCGGTTCACGCCCTCTTGCAAGTCCTCCAGGCTCATCCCGGTGACGAACGTCAGGTAGCTCGGCACCAGCGGCAGCACGCACGGGGATAGAAACGAGAAGATGCCTGCCGTAAAGGCGATCGCGATCCCTACTTCCATTCAACGCTTCTCCGTATCGATTGATTTTGAGGCCAAGTCGCGCTCCTCCGCCCGCGCGCGCAGTGACTGCACATACGCCCTAATGCCCAATGTGATCCCGAGCCAGCCCGCGATCACGGCAACCACCCAACCTACGACCGTGGGCACGAACGCCGCGAAGACCCCAACGGCGAGTGCGCCGATCGACAGAGTCCCGAGTACGGTCCGGTCTTCCCTACCCAGCGGCCGGTTCCCCGCGAGCGCGTCCCCTAGCATGCCACCGGCCCGAACGACCGAGGCCAGCGTAAGCGGACGCGGAATACCGCCGAGGTCTCGAATCTGTCGTTCGATCCTCTTCGGCAAGGATCCTTCCGGATCGAGCGACTCCGTCGACATTCCCACCGCGGTGGACACGGGCCTTCCACCGATCGTCGTCCGCCCCGGAAGTACGATCTCGACCGACGACGCGAGATCCGCGAGGAACAGACCTTCCAGCTGCCGGCCCAGATCCTCATCCATAACGCCCACGTCGAGCTCCCAGTTCCCGAGGAGGCTCGCCGAATTCAGATTGCTCGAACCGACGCGGCACCAGACGCCATCGACGACCGACGTCTTCGCGTGAATCATCGGGCCCTGCCATTCGAAGATCCTCACGCCCGACTCGAGAAGGAATCGATAGCCCCCACGCGACAGCGACCCTACGAGCGGCCAATTGTTGTGGGCGGGAACGAGGATTCGTACGTCGACACCGTGCTGAGCCGCCGCCGCCAGGGCTTCGGCCAGGGACTTCGGGGCTACGAAGTATGCGTCTGTAATCCAGATCGACCGTTGGGCCCGACTCGCCATCAAGTGCAGCGTGCGGTAGACCCTGGCACGGCCCGGCTCACCTTCGATGAGCCAGACCGGCTTGGCACCGACCTCGACACGATCGGAAAGCGTCGCGGCCAGAAAGATCGGCGAGCCAATCTCCCCCCACACACCCTCGAACCCGCGGGCTGCAGCGAGCGCGGCGGGACCACGAATCTCCAGACCAGTGTCGCGCCAAGGAGCCTGGGTGGCGGTGCCCGCCCACTCGATTCCGACGCAAAATCCGCCGAAGTGCGCCACCTCTCCATCGACGACCACCAGTTTGCGGTGATCGCGCTGAAGCGCGCTGAACGGGTTCCCCAACGCCACCGTCGGGGGGTTGAACGCCCGCACGTGAACCCCCGCCTCTCGTAGAGGCTTCCAAAAACTCCGGGGTGTTGCCCAGCAGCCGAACCAGTCGTAGATGAGGTAGACCGGCACGCCTTCGCGGGCCTTTCGGATGAGCACGTCACGGAACCGGCGCCCGACCCGGTCGTCCCGAAAGAGGTAGTTCTCGAAGAAGACGAAAGTCCGAGCCGCCTCGATAGACTCGACCCACCGAGCGAACGTATGCGGACCCTCGAAGTGGAGCGTGATCTCATTCCCGAGGATCGTCCGTCCGCCCGTTGTGCGGGCAATGTCCTGCCACGGAAACCGCTCCCCGGCCCCGGTCGGATGACGATCGGACGGGGTGCGGGACGACGTCGGTTCGATGCGTTGGGTCAAGGGGCTCCGTCCGGAGCGCGAGAGCGTCGTGAACGCTGTCGCAGGCGAAAGAGGTGCGCTATGGAAAATGCCAGCGACGCCCGCTCTGGACAAACCGAGGCGCACCGTCCCTAGACCGCTACTTCGACCGCAGCGCCACATCGGCGAGATCTCGCCCCGTAGCTGTACCGATCGGGCGGATTCTCAGCCGAGACGGCCATGGAATCGGTACGATATCAGCTTGTACGCCAACTTGGCCACGAGGAAGTCGGGTGCGTTCTGGCCCGGCGTGGGTGCCAGCTCCACGATATCGGCAGCCACGATGTCTCGCTCCGCGAAGACGCGCTTCAGGAAACGCAGCGTGCGATACCAATCCCCACCGCCTGGCTCCGGCGTCCCTGTCGACGGCACGAGCGAGGGGTCGAAGTAGTCGACATCGAAGGTCAAGTAGACCTTCGGGCCGAGAGCATCGAGGGCACGGTCCATCCAATCGTCGTTGTCCCACATCTCGTCCGCCCAAATCAATGTCGAACCCACATGCGCTGCCGAAGCATCGACCTCCTCCCGGCTCACGCCTCGGACACCGACGGCCACGACGTCGGCCCGATCCAGGACCCTTGCCATCGCCGAAGCGTGCGAGTGAGGCGTGCCCTCGAACTGGGCCCGAAGGTCCGCATGCGCGTCCATCTGGAGAACGGAGAGGCGCTCAGAATGACGATCGGCCTGAGCTAGCACCGCGGGTGACGACACGGAGTGCTCACCACCCAGCATGAGCAGGAAGCGGTCTCCGCACGCTTCGGCGACCCGTCCGTAGGCGTCGCGCAGCTCCACCATGGCGGGGGTCGCTCCCGCGCGCGTCAACTCGAGTGCAGGCAGCGTGTGGATTCGGATCCTATCGCCAGGCTCGCACGCAAACT
>JADFLD010000159.1 GCA_022564535.1 Gemmatimonadota bacterium | reverse complement strand
CCAGCTCCCGGCAGCGCCAGACGAGGCCTGGGGCTTCTCAACAGGGACCTGCTTCCGATACCCGGCTGAAGAGCTCGACTACTTCGACGCGGACCGTGCGGTGCAGGGGTTCCCCTCGCTCGGCGTATCTCCGACGTTTTCGGTGAAGGGGGTGCTCCCGACGGCCAACTGGGTCAACATTCGGCTCGAGGTTGGAGCCGACGGCTCCGTGCGTCTCTACCTGAACGGAGACATGGCGTCGGCGCCGGACTTTCGAGTCGCGAAGCTCGGCGCCGGAACGTTGTTTCGCGTTGCGATCAATGCCCGAGCCGTCGAGGCCGACGTGTGGGTGAGGAACATCATGCTCCGCGAGGGCGTGGGCAGGTAGGAGGTGTACGCAGGGACTCCAGGGAGCCTCCGAACGCTCACTCCTAGCGAATGTTCCAGCCGTTTACGGGCCCGCCGTTGAAGAAGCTCCCGGGGGTCATGACGCCGTTCTGCTTGAAGATCATTCCGTTCTTCAAGACGAACATCACCTCGCGAAGCGCGTCGATGTTCTGGAGGGGGTTACCGGACACGGCGATGAGGTCTGCCGCGAGCCCGGTCCGGATGGGTCCACGTGTCTCTTCGGTCTCACTCACCAGGTAGCCGTTCGTGGTCAGCGCGCGGAGGATATCCGCGTTCGGAATCTCCGCCGCTTTCCACGTCTCGATGAACTCGATGGCGACTTCGCCTCGGGTCATGCCGGGCACGTAGTAGTCGGCGTCGGTGGAGTACGTGAGCGGCACTCCATTGTCGAACGCGTTCCGCAGGCTGGCGACGGTCCTCGCGTACCTCTCCGGCGACGTGTGCCCCGTCAGCGAGATCGGCGTCTCGGTGCCGGCTCGGAAGATCCCGGCGGCGGCCATTCGCTTGTGCATCTCGTCGTTCAACCCCGAGTCGTGGGCGATCGACCAGATGCCTGCCTCGATCGCGCGGCCGGCTCCGGCGACCGTCTGGACGTGGCCCTCGACCTTCAACCCCGCCTTCGCGGCTTCGTCGATGAACAGGCGAATCTCGTCGACCGAGTACCCCCAAGGCTTGCAGTCGACGCAGATCTTGATGACCGTCGCCCCGAAGAGTGCGTTCTGGCGGACAGCCTTGACGATCTCGTCTGGTGTATCGGCGTCCAGGTACTCGGGGTAGACGATGTTGTGGTCCATCGCCATCTCGGGGGTCGGCCAGAACTGGCCTCCCATACCCCCGATGATGATGCCCGAGTTGATGATCGTGGGACCGGGTATCCAGCCCTGCTCGATGGCCAGGCGGAGGGCGGTATCCGCGTAGTTGCCGTTGTTTCCCATGTCCCGCACGATCGTGAACCCCGCGGCGAGCATCTGGATGCCGTTCGACGCGGCCTGGATGGCCCGGAGCGGTGTCGATTCCAGGACGTACGTGAGGTAATAGATGTTGCTCTCCGGGTCCTCCTTGTACGTCAGGGCGAGATGGTTGTGTGCGTCGACCAGCCCGGGCAGGACGGTCAGGTGGGAGAGGTCCACGACCTCCGCACCGGCCGGGATGGCGACGTCGGTCCCGATGCGTCCGAACCGTCCGTCCTCGATGAGGATGACGACGTTCTCGGTACTCGTGCCCGACTCAGGGTCGATGAGGCGGCCCGCGCGGATGGCGGTTACCTGGGCGGCGGCCGGTGCGGCGGCCAGAAGCAGCGCGGCGGCGGCGAGCCGGGCGGCCGGTGGGGCGATGGAGCGGGTCATGGTGAGCCTCGTATGGGAATGTGTATTCAGAGCGGTCGTGGCGTGTCGAGGGCTGCTCGGGGTCAGGGCACGATTTCCCGGATCACTCCATCGTGCTTGTTGAGCAGGAAGATCCGGCCATTGGGTCCCGTTCCGAACCTGAGGTCGGCGCGGGTGGCCGGCTCCTGGCCCTGTTCGACGTTGGTAGCCTGGACCAGCTCCAGCAGCGTCCTCGGTGCGTCCTCGTCACCGAAGAGGACCCGCCGAATGACTCGCTGGCCTCCGTCGGGCAGGTCGTCAGCCTGAATGTAGAAGACCTCCCCACTCGGGAAGTCTCCGAAGAGCACGAGATTCTGCAGCTGAGGAATGTGGTCGTGTCGGTACGCGACCACACCCGTGATGGCCGACTGCCGCTGGAAGAGCGGGTCGAGCTGTCCGTATTCGGCGACCGGGTAGGAAAGCCAGGGCTCGCCGCGTGCATCGCCGACCTCGACCTCCTGACGGCTTATGAAGCGGAAGCTCCCCTCCCAGCCGCTCCAACCGAGGTCGGCGCCCATCGGTGCGAGGCTGAGCTCTTCGACGATGTTCTGCCCAATATCCGCGACGAACAGATTCCCGTTCGCCGTGTCCCACCCGAAGCGCTGCGGATTACGAACCCCGGAGACGTAGATCTCACCGAGTGTGCGGTCGATCCCGTCGCGCGCGTAGGGGTTGTCGGCGGGCACCCCGTACCGGCCGTTGGTGCTGTTGGAGCCGAGCGGGTGGATTCGCAGAATCTTGCCGAAGGCCGATCCCAGATTCTGGCCCAGGCCGAGTGGGTCGCCTCCGCTCCCGCCATCCGCCACACCGACGTAGAGCATCCCGAAGTCCAGATCGCCCGGCGACGAGCGTGGATTGAACGCGATGTGGCCACCGTTGTGATTGCGGAACGGCTGCTCCAGTCGGAGCAGCTCGCGGGGCGGCCCCCCATCGTAGGTCAGCGCTTCGGGGTGGACGGCGGTCCATTCGAGGAGAACCGTATCGTGACTGTCCTGTCCGCCTCCGGACACGAAGTCCGGGTGGGGAGTCGTTTCCTCGGTGTCCGTCCAGGTGTAGAGCTTCCCGTACCCAGCTGTGCCCCGCTCGTTGAACTGCGGGTGGAGCGCAAAGCTCTGAACCCCCCGCTCCCGCCCCGAGGCCTCGACCCGTATGCCCCACTTCGAGTCGTTGACGTCGAGATAGAGGGTTACCTCGCCGTCATAGCTCACCGCGTACAGCGGCCCCCGCATGTCGTTGACGAAGAGGCGTCCCGTGCCGGGCTCGTCGAGGAGGAGCATCGGCCTG
Organism: Gemmatimonadota bacterium; assembly: GCA_022564535.1. The sequence continues at coordinate 2,580 of JADFLD010000159.1, read as the reverse complement.
GCACGTTCCCCGTCGATGTCCGGAAGCGAAGCGAAGTCTTCGATTCCCACTACGATGACGTCCTTCGACGCCTCGACGGGTTCGGGAAACGGGTCGTTGGTCGTCTGGGCAAGGGCGGGCGACGAGATCAACAGCGCCGCTGTGGCGAGGCGGATCGTGGACATACGGTCTCCTGGCGTCTTCGGTCTGAGCGACAAACGTCGAGTAGCGTCGCTCGGTGTGACCGCCATGATCTGTCGGGCCCGTCAGACGCGCAACGCCGGCCTCGGAAACGACCCCTTTGCAACCCGTTCCGCGAGCTCCTCCCACACGCCTGAGTCCCACCATCTCCGGGCCGCAGCGCTCGTCGAAGTCGCCACGAAGAGCCGGGTCGAGCCGAACAGTTCATCTTGGAGACCATAGTCGACGCTCTTCCGCCCGAGGGCCTCCTGCGCCGCCCTCTTCCCGTTGAAGCACAGATACCGGGGCGCGTAAGGAGCGAGCCGTTCTCGGAGTGTCGTGCCGCTGTCCCCGAAGTCGATCTCGATATCGACGCCTGCCTGATCCTTCACGATGTCCGTGAGCCCAACCCCGTAGTCGATCAGCAAGTGGAACTCGGAGGGGTGGAGCAGTCTCGGAGTGAGCCCTGTCTCAGCGAGCACCGACCAGAATCGATTCCCCGGACCGGCGTAGTATTGCCTTCGTCTCGCGGACTCCGAGCTCGAGGCCGTGCCGCAGACCACGAGGTCGAGTCCGGAGCGGAGGAGCTCGGGGAGCTTCGGGTCCTGGTTCATCGAACTCGGGCCGCGTCGTCAGGGACCCGGAGACCCTGGCGCCAACGCGGCTCCCTACGGTGCGGGAGGGTGTCGACCGCGACTCCTGCCGAGCGGGGAACGCAGCGGCGCGACGTGGACTGCGCCTCTCAGCGCGCGCTTCGCTCGGAGTTACTCGGCGGCGCCGACGGCCTTTTCGACCGCATTGATGAGATCCTGTGGGTCGACCGGTTTCGCCAAGGTCGCGCATGCTCCGATCAACTTGGCAGCGCCGAGTTGTTCAGGACCCGTGCCGGAGATGGCGATGATCGGGACTTCGGGCCCGAAGCCATTGAGCGCCCCGATCAGTTCGAGGCCGTCGCCGTAGGGCATGCGCAGATCGGTGATGACCAGGTCCAATTCCATACGGAGGAATGCTTTCATCGCCGCTTCGCCGGTGCCCGCAAAGAAGACCTCGTGACCGGCGTGCTCGAGGACGGTGCCTTGTACGAGGCGGACGGATTCTTCGTCGTCGACAATGAGTATGCGGGCCATGTCATCCAGGGAGTCGGTGGGTCAATAGCACCCTATCACCTTTTGGGTTGCAGGGTAAGGAGGACACTTTCCTTTAGTGAATCGTGCGACGTGCGGCCCAATCAGTGCGGGTGCCGTTGGAGGTGCGCTCTGAGCAGGTCGCGCCCAAAATCGTCTTCGAAATCGCGCCACACCGAGTGGATGTGGTTCGCATCGTTCTGGGTGTTGTCGTACTCGGCCAGAAACGTCGCCGACTGCACGCGATAGTAGTGCGGTCCACCCCGCTCCACAGGCCCGGCCCAGGCGAAGTGAGCCCCCGCCATGTCCGTCGCCTGCAACCGTGCCCACTGGGCCTCGGCCATCGCCTCCGGCAGGCGCTCGACGTAGACTCGCACCAGGGCGTCGAGCAGTTGCCGCTGGCCCTCGGTCATCTGTGCCGCCGTCAAGCCCGCCGGCGGCGCCTCGTCGCCGACCCTCACCACGTTCGTCGTCAGGATATCGGCAGGCGCTTCGGCGGCCACGATGGCGATGCGTCTCTGCTCGCCGTCCAGTTGCGACAACAGGTCGCGCGCCAGGTCTTCCTCTTCTTTCAGCGCCCGCAGACCCCGCTGCTCGCCATGGCGCACGTGGGCCGGGTTGGAGCCGAAAAACAGGGGCGCCGCTGACAGTTCGGTACCGTTGACGACGGTATTGTTCAGTGAGATGTGATGCCCCTCGAAACGCCAGCCCCATGCCGTCTCGGCGCCGACCTCACCGAAGAGCGTCACGTAGTAGAGCTCCGGATCACGCACGTGAGTGCGACCGGGGCCCTCGATCCCGGCCAGCACCGTCTCGAGGCTCATGATCGTCGTCGCCTTCTGCTGTGCCGATGGACTCAGACCGGTGGCGACCAGGGCCAGGGCCAGGCGCCGCTGAGATTCGTCCATTTCCTTCAGCGGCAGACCGGCACGTTCACGGGGCACGTAGTGCCAGTTGGTGCGCTCGGCGGCGTCGGTGAAGTCGACGGCAACCTTGCCCCGCTGCGTGTGGTCGAGTGCATCCAGCAGGGCCATGGCAGCATCGGCCATGCGGCGCGCGGTATCGGCAGCGGTTGTCATCGTGGTCTCCTGAAGGTTCAACAGCCGCGCGGCTCTAGGTGGGCCGGCGCTGGCGCAGGTCGTCGTCGAGGTCGACGGTGGTGAAGGTTTCGCCGGGCGTGGCCACCGCGACACGGATGAAGTCCAGTTCGTCTGCGTAGGGGTTGTAGAGTCCATGGGCGACGTTGGCGCGCTGCAGGGTGACGGCGCCGGCACCGATCTCGACGGTGTCCTCCCCC
>JADFLD010000158.1 GCA_022564535.1 Gemmatimonadota bacterium | reverse complement strand
CCCTCCCTCCGAGAGTTCTTCCGGGACCACGAGGAACTCAAGAACGCGGATTACCGCCGCCTGTTCGGCCTGACCCGCCACGCGAGCCTTCGCGAGTTGAAACGGCTGGTCGAGGATGGTTTCCTCCAACTGAAGGGAGAACGCAAGGGAGCCCACTACCGACCCAGCGCCTTGATGGGCAGGGAGGGCGAGATATGAGCGTTATGAACTCGATATGCGCGCGCATAACTGCCGAGGCTGTTCCGCCGGGCCTGGAGGGTCTGAATTGCCGAATCGGGCCATGGAAAGGCTCCGAGGACGTGCGGGAGGTCGAATCATGACCCGGGACCCGGCTCGGACCCTCCTCGAGGCCCTGGTGGAGAGCGCGCTCCGATCCGCAGCGTTGGCGGAGGAGATCGGGCTCGGTCGCGACCGTATCGTGCTCTCGACCAAGGTGTCGTCGGTTCGCGAGCTCATCGCCGTCTACCGCATGCTGTCGAAGCGAACGGAGTATCCTCTCCACCTGGGACTCACGGAGGCAGGACTGGGCGCGAAGGGCATCGTCGCCACGACCGCGGGTCTGGCTCCGCTTCTGCTCGACGGGATCGGCGACACGATTCGTGTCTCACTGACACCGCACCCTGGCGGCGACAGAGCGGAAGAGGTCCGCGTCGCTCAGCAGGTACTTCAGTCTCTGGGGATTCGCCACTTCGAGCCGCAGGTCACGTCGTGTCCGGGATGTGGTCGCACGACGAGCACGTATTTTCAAGAGATGGCCGAGGACATTACCACGTACATCCGCCAGATGATGCCGGAGTGGAGCCTGAAGTATCCTGGCGTCGAGGAGATGGACGTGGCGGTGATGGGCTGTATCGTGAACGGACCTGGTGAGTCCAAGCACGCCAACATCGGAATCTCTCTCCCCGGCACGTTCGAGGAGCCCAAGGCTCCGGTCTACGTCGACGGAAAGCACACCGTCACGTTGAAGGGGGAAGGACTCGTCGACGAGTTCAAAGAGATTCTTCGCGACTATGTGGAGCGTACCTACGGGTCGGACGAGCCCGCGGCTACTGGCGCGAGATAAGCCCATAGGATGCGTTCGTATGAATCGGCGCGCTTCAACGATCAACTACAGCTGTCAGCGGCAACGGTCCGCCCCTGAAGCGACGTCATATTTCCGATCGCGCACGCCTCGCGTACCGCAGGTCACTCCTAATAGCCCTCTCGAGGCCGCCTCATGAGCTACTCCAGGCAGACGCTCAGTCTGGTTACAGTCCTTCTCATTCTCGGCGCCCTCGGGGCGGGCGTCGTGTGGCGACTGAGGGGTGCCGAAACAGCCGATTCCGACGCGGGTGCCCGGCAAGACGCGATCGGGCTTCCGCCTGGCGAAGCCCCCGCTCAGTTCTCTGCAAGCGTGGCTCAGCCGGTGCGCGGAGCCGAGGTCGTACGCGACACCCTGTGGATTCGCGTCAGCGCGGCGGGGCAGGCGGAGGCGTTTCGGCGGACCACGATTACGGCCCAGGTGGAAGGCCTTGTCCGCGCGGTACCGGTGCGAGAGAACCAGACGGTTCGCGCCGGAAGCCGCCTCCTTCAGATCGACACCACGGAGCTCGCGCTGGACGTGGCACAGGCTCGGGCCGATCTGCTCGCGGCCGAGACCGAGTACCGGCAGAGCACGCTCTTCGACGATGAGATCGAGGACCCGGCGGTTCGAGCCGAGCGGGAACGGATCGCCCGTTCCAGGAGTGGACTCGATCAGTCGGAGGTCCAGATGCGGCAGGCGGAGTTGCAGTTGGAGCGCACACGGGTCACGGCACCCTTCGGAGGGCGGATCGCAAACCTCCGTGTGGTCGAAGGGGCGTACGTCACCGTAGGCACCGAACTGTTGACCGTCGTGGACCTCGATCCCATCAAGGTCGAGGTCCAGGTGCTGGAGGCGGAGCTCGGATTCCTCTCCGAGGGTCGGCGCGCCGAGGTCACCTTCGCGGCGTTTCCGGGCGAGATCTTCAGGGGCCCCATCGAGACGATCAACCCGGTCGTGGATCCGGAGACCCGCACGGGTAGGGTGACCGTGCTGCTGTCCAACGCGGACGGCCGCATCAAGCCCGGCATGTACGCGGAAGTCTCTCTCGACGCCGAGGCGCTGCCGGACCGGATTCTCGTGCCGCGAAGCGCGATTCTGGAGCGAGGGACGGGGACGCGCCGATCGATGTTGTTCGTCTACGAGGAGAACGACCGTGGCGGGCTCGCGAAGTGGCGCTACGTGAACCCCGGGAGGGCGAACGACACCCATGTAGAGATTCTTGCGGAAGGCCCGGAGCAAGGGATCGTCGCCCCAGGGGAGACCGTGTTGATCGATGGCCACCACTATCTGGCTCACGACACGCCCATTCGGCTCGTAGAGGATGTGGTCGCAGAGGGTGGGAGGCCCGGCCGATGAGGGCGCGCGTACTGGGGGGACTCGCGGCGCTTCTCGTGGCCACGGCTACACCCGCCGCCGGCCAGCAGTCTGAAACTCTGCGGCTCACCCTCGAAGAGGCGCTCGGGCTCGCGTCGGGGAGCAATCCGACTCTGCGCCAGGCGACGAACAGCGCCCAGCTCAACTCGACCGAGATGAGGACAACCTGGGTCGACCAACTTCTTCCTTCGGCCACGCTCACTCTCTTCAACACCGACTTCCAAGGCAATCTGCAACGTCGAGCAATCGATAACTTCGGCAACCCGATCGAGAATCCATCTGCGGAATGGAATTACTTCTCGCGCACGAATCACAGTCTGTTCTTGGGGTGGACCTTCCAAGGGCCGTCGCTCTTCCAGGCGCACCGGAGACAAGGCCTTACCAACGTCGACCGGGACCTGGCCCAATTAGCCGCCCTTACGGATGTGCAGATCGGGGTACAGCGCCTTTACGTCGATGCGCTCGAGCAGCGGGAGCTGATGCGGGCCGAGGAGGAGCTGATCGACGCGCGCAGGATCGATCTCGATGTCTCCGAGCGGCTCTTCTCTCTCGGGATGAAGACGCGCGTCGACGTGCTCCAGGCCGAACTCGAGATCGAACAGCAGACGCTCGCGTTCCGCCAACAGGCGTCCACCTACGAGCGTGCGATCTTGTCGCTCAGGACGGCGATGGGGCTGACGGACGCACGGCCGATCGAGATTGTCGACGAGGACCTGCCCATCTTCGATCCCGTCGACTTCGACGCGGGGGCGCTGGTGTCGCGTGCGCTCGAGGTGAACCCGACACTCCGCCGGTCGGAGGTGGGCATTCAGGCCGCGGCCCTCGGGGTTGCGGAGCAGAAGAGGGCGTGGTGGCCGGAAATCTCGATGGGCGTCAACGTGTATCGGCGCGCGTACGAGTCTCGTGGTCAGGCGCTCTTCGACGCCTCTCTGGCCGGAGGACTCGAGAGCAACTTCTATCTGGCCTTTTCGTTGCCGTTCCTGAATGGACCCTTCGAGAAGAGTGTCGAGCGGCAACGAGCCGCGATCGCTCTATCGAATCAGGTCGAAAGCAACCGACGGGAGAGACTGGAGCTCGAGGAGGCGGTGCGGGGTGCCGTCTTGGACCTTCGGAACCAGTGGGAGTCCTTCCGCCTGTCGGAGCGTTCTAACGTGATCGCGGTCGAAGCGCAGCGGCTGGCGGGCGAGGAATATCGACTCGGCACGCGCACGTTCGAGGAACTGCGTTCGGGATTTCAGCAGGAAGCCGACACGCGACGTCAGGTCATCATGGCACGGTACGGGTTCGTGGAAGCGCTTTTCACCCTCGAGGCGGCGGTTGGCACGTCTGTACGTGAGCTGATACCGACGTCGGCTGGGGCGGGGGGGAACTGACGAGTGTCCATTCCGAGAGCGTCGACGCAGCGGCCTGTTGCGGTATGGATGCTGTTCCTGGCGATAATCCTCCTTGGTGTGATCTCCTACATCCGGCTGCCGATCGATCTTCTGCCCGACGTCAGCTATCCCCGTCTCGTCATTTATACGGTGTACGAGGAAGTCGCCCCGGCCGAGGTCGAACGGCGGATCACCGAACCGATCGAGGGCGCGGCGGCGTCGGTCCCGGGCGTCGAACGTGTCACGTCCGTCTCGCGTTACGGGGTGAGTCTGGTGACCCTGCGCTTCGCGTGGGGCACCGACATGGACTTCGCGATGCTCAACGTGCGCGAGAAGATGGACAACGTACGTGAGTCCCTTCCGGAGACGGTCAGCCGCCCGACGATCCTGCGCGTGGATCCTGACTCCGAGCCGGTCATGACGCTTTCGGTGTCCGGAGGCGAAGACCTGTGGCAAACGAAGGAGATGTCGGAGACGATCTTCCGAAGACGCCTGGAGCAACTCGATGGTGTGGCGCAGGCTTCCGTCACCGGAGGGCTGGATCGTGAGATCCGCGTGGAGGTCGAGCCGCGTCTGCTCGAGGCCTACGGCTTGACCATCGAAGAGATTTCCACCGCGCTCGATCGGGCGAACGTGAGTGCGCCGGGCGGCACGATTCTTCAAGGCCGATACCGCTATCCCCTCCGCACGCTCGGAGAGTTTCAGACGGTGGAGGAAATCGGGGAAGTTGTGGTCGCGCGGCAGGCGCTCGAGGACGGCTTCCGAGTGATCCGCGTCAATGACATCGGCAAGGTCGTCGACGGCTTCGCGGAGCGCGAGACGATCGCGCGGTACGCCGGCAATGAGGCGGTTGGCATTCTGGTGTTCAAGGAGGCGGGCGCGAACACCGTGACCGTCGCCGAGCTCGTCAACGAGGTCATCGCAGAGCTGGCGCTGGAGTATCCGGCCATGCGCATCGACGTGGCCGACGACCAGGCGGGCTTCATCGCGGACTCCATCTCGAACGTCGTGTTTGCGCTGGTTTTCGGAGGCCTGCTCGCGTTCCTGGTTCTCTTTCTCTTCCTCCGCGACCCGCGTTATCCGGTCGCGATCGCACTCGCGATCCCCATTTCCGTGGTGGGGACGTTCGCGCTCATGGATGCCGCCGGGGTCAGCCTGAACATAATGAGTCTCGGTGGGCTCGCGCTCGGTGTCGGCATGCTGGTGGACAACTCGATCGTCGTGCTGGAAAACATCTTTCGACACCGTGAGGAGCTGGGCGAAGACGCCGCGGAGGCCGCGGCGGCCGGTGCGGAGGAGGTGCAGACGGCGATCACGGCGTCCACGCTCACCACGATTGCGGTTTTCGGGCCGATCATCTACGTGGAGGGCGTGGCCGGGGAGCTCTTCAAAGATCTCTCCCTCGCCGTGGCCTTCTCTCTCGTCACGTCGCTCCTCGTCGCGCTCACCCTGCTTCCGTCACTGGCGGCCCGCTTCGGGGGGGGCGAGCGCGCCACCGAGCCCCCACGCGAATCTGTGAGGTCACCGAGACCCGCCGGCTTCTTCGCTGGCGCGTTCTGGCTCCTGAAATGGGTCGGCGGCGCACCCGCCAGGTTGGCCTGGGGTGCCTGGAGACTGGCCTTCGATCTGCTGGGATTCTGGGCCAAGGGTGCAGGCGCGTTGCTGGGTCGGGCCTCGGCTCCGCTGCTGCGCGCGTTCGACAGGGCGTTCGACCAGTTCGCCAGTCGTTACCACGTCGCGCTCGAATGGGCGCTCGATCATCCGGGAAGGGTGCTGGCGGCGTCTGGCGCCGCGCTGGCCATTACGGTGACGATGGCCTTCGGG
>JADFLD010000157.1 GCA_022564535.1 Gemmatimonadota bacterium | reverse complement strand
GACAGCGTCGGCGTGCCATCACGCTGGAGCGCCTCGACCTCATCGTCCGTGAGAACATCGAGATCGGCGAGGACCCGAATCAGGGCGACCTCCACGGCCCGCCGCCCGCCGTCTCCCACCTTGATCGCGAAGCCCAGGCCACGGCCACGGACTCCGCCCGCGTAAACGCCCTCGGCCCCGAGCTTCACGAAGACACGATCGCCAGCCGTCAGCATGACGTCGGTGCAGGTTCGCCCGGTGCCGCCCACCATCGCCGGGTGCGTCGTCATCGCCTCCACGATCGTCCCTGCCGGATCGGCGCGGTCGGCCGACGCGGCGAACGCCGCGAAAGACTTCGCCATCGTGTGCAGCGGGACCGCGAAACAGGGAACGCCGCATCCGTCCACCGCCATCGGGATGTCGGATTCGGGGAGACCGGACCAGCGCATCACCTCGGCGAGCATGCGGCGCTGGACCGGGTGGGACGGGCTGTGGTACTCAGCGAGAGGCCAGCCCATGCCCTTCGCCAAAGCGAGCATGCCAGCGTGTTTGCCCGAACAGTTGTTGTGGATGCGTTGCGGTTCGAGCCCCGCTCCGGACAGATCTAGGGCGGCCCGGGGAGAGAACGGTGGGTGCGCTCCGCACTGGAGCAGCGATTCATCGGCCCCGGCCTTCGCCAGAATCGAGCGGACGGCCAGCACATGCTGAGGCTCACCTTCGTGTGAGCCACAACATACGGCGAGCTCCGCCATCGACATGCCAATCGCTTCGAAGACGCCCTCCTCCACGAGGGGGAGCGCCTGCAGCGGCTTGGCGGCCGATCTGTAATACGTCACGGCGACCTCGTCCCCGACAGAGGCCACGAGCCGTCCCTGATCGTCGCATACGGCGACGTGCACGGAGTGACGGGACTCGACGATATCGCCGCGCACGACCTCGACCGCGTTCATGAGAGGAGCCGGGGAAAAATGAACATCCAGAAATCAACAAGGGTCAGAGGGGCGGGGAAATACCCCGACCGGACGGCGGCCGCTACTGCCGAGGCGACGGGTCGGGTTCCGCCACTTCTATCGCCGACAGCAACTGCTCCGGTGTCTCGACCCCGGACAGGATGTCCAGCGCCCGCAAGAGCTGGCGGTCATGCTGGCGCAACTGCTCGAACTGGCCGGCATCCCCCCATGCCTGGAGCGAAATCTCTCGCTCGAGACGGAATCGGACGAAGCGTTCGGCCACGTCGAAATCGGCCCTGTCGATCGAGGCCTCGAAGTCGGCCAGCGACCGATAGAAGGCGTCCAAATCCGCTCGACTCATGGAGAAATTCAGGCTGAGATTCGGACGTTCCTGCACGTAGCCGACCGCGAAGTTGAAGACCGCGACCGAGAAGCCGCCGGCGAAGACGTACAGCCCCTGAACACCATCGACTTCACTGGGCTGGAGTGTCTCGGGAGTCACGTAGAGGTCCGGCGTAATGCCACCGCCGCCATAGAGCGTCCTTCCTGCCGCCGACTCGAATTCGGGCCGCCCCTCGAGGCTCATCGGACGAACGAGCTGCCCGGAAATCGAAAGCGTGTGCGATCGCGGCACCTCGGCTCTCTCATCCGGATCGAGGTGGATCGAACGACCCATAGGCGTATACCAGCGCGCGGTGGTGAGTCGCAGGACGTCGCCACCCGTCAGCCGGTACAGGCTCTGGACCGAGCCCTTCCCGAACGTCGTCTCACCGATCAGTACCGCACGGTCATGATCCTGCAGAGCCCCAGCCACGATCTCCGCCGCGGAGGCGCTGGCTGCGTCGATCAATACAACGACCGGCATGTCGACGTATCGATCGGGATGAGAAGCGGTGTAGACCTGGTTCTGGTTGGCCGCACGGCCCCGGGTCTCTACGATGTTCTGGCCGGTCTCCAGAAATAGGTCGGTGACCGCGATCCCTTGATCGAGCAGGCCTCCCAAGTTCCCGCGAAGGTCGAGAACCAGAGCGCGCATCCCCTCCTCTCGAAGTGAGTCTAGTGCGGCCCGAAGCTCGCGTTCCGACGTCTCGAGAAAAGTCAGAAGGGGAACGTAGCCGACATCGTCCTCGAGCATCGCGGCAAAGGGGACCGCCTTGAGGCGAATGACCTCACGCTTGATCGTGAACTCGATCGGCTCCTCGATCCCGGGACGCAACATGAGCACCACCACGTCGGTCCCTGGCCGGCCGCGCAGCAGGTCTGCCGCCTCATCGGTATCGAGGGTATCGGCGCTGACGCCGCCGATCTCGTAGAACTCGTCTCCTGCGCGGATCCCTACCCGCCCACCGGGGCCGCCCGGCATCGGGCTGACCACCGTCACGTACCCGTTCCTCTTCACGACCTCCAGTCCGACGCCGCCGTAGTCCCCCTCCGTGCGGATCCGAAGGTCCTCGTAGGCCGACGCCGGAAGGAAAGACGAATGCGGATCCCCGAGATCCCGAACGAGCCCGTCGATGGCGGAGTTGTACAGCGACCCCAGGTCGACTTCGTCGACGAAGCTCGATTCGACCCGATCGATGACTTCCTGCAGAACGCGAACCCGCACGTACACGTTCTCGGCGCGGGTCACCCCCTGCTGGAGAAGCCAGCCACCGGCCACAAGCGAGAAGACCGCCACCATGATCGGTGCCGCGACGCTGCGTCTCATCTTCGGTCGTCCTCAGCCACTCATCTTCTCCCTTTGACGGTCCCCGGTACACCACCGCAGGCCGTACTTGACTACCCGATCGGGTCCTCTGAGGTCGCGGTCGCCGGGCGAAACGTCGCCGGGAATCGTGCCTCGAGCAGATCCCGAATGCGAGCGTGCACCTCTTCGGGCCGCCCGCGGGCACTCAAGAGCTCGACGCCCGACTCAGAGTCGGCCAACGCAAGATACCCCTCACGAACGGCATCCCGGAACCCCCCTCCCTCTTGCTCGATGCGGTCGGCTTCGGCTCCCTCACGTCGTTGTCGCTCCCGTCCCTCTTCCGCGGGAAGGTCGAGCACCAGGTACAGGTCGGGGACCAGCCCTCCAGTAGCAATCTCGATCCCGAGCCGCACCCGATCGAGATCCAACCCCCGGCCATACCCCTGATAAGCGAGCGTCGACAGCGAAAACCGGTCGGCGAGAACCGTCTTTCCGGCCGCCAGTGCGGGTCGCACGACGTCACGGACGAAGGCCGCGCGCGCGGCCAAGATCAGCAGCAACTCCGTCTCCGGAGGCATGTCCAGGTCTTTTCGACCGAGGACGACCTCGCGAATCGCCTCACCGACAGGGGTGCCCCCGGGCTCCCGCGCCGAGATGTGAGGAAGCCCGATGGCGTCGAACCAGGACGACAGAAGAGCGACCTGCGTCGTCTTGCCGACCCCGTCCCCGCCCTCCAATACGATGAAGCGTCCTGCGTCACCCATCAGTCGTAGTACTCGACTCCCAAATGCGTGACCATCTCCTCGCCGACCATCCAACGAAGCGTGTTCTTGAGCTTCCAGTGCTGGATGAAGAGGTCGTGTTCAGGATAGAGGCCGGGAGCGGTCTGAGGCGACTTGAAGTAGAAGGACAACCACTCCTGGATGCCGCTCATGCCGGCTCGGCTCGCCAGGTCGAGGAAGAGCACGAGGTCGAGGACGATGGGCGCTGCGAGAATGGAGTCCCGACACAGGAAGTCGATCTTGATCTGCATCCTGTAGCCCATCCATCCGAAGATGTCGATGTTGTCCCACCCCTCCTTGTTGTCCCCGGCGGGTGGGTAGTAGTTGATGCGCACCTTGTGGTACAGGTCCCCGTAGAGCTTGGGGTACACGTCGGGCTGGAGGATGCTCTCGAGAACGCCGAGCTTGGAGACCTCCTTCGTCTTGAACGACTCCGGGTCGTCCAGGACCTCACCGTCCCTGTTGCCGAGGATGTTCGTGCTGAACCAGCCCGCCACGCCGAGCATGCGCGTCTTGAAGCCCGGAGCCAGAATCGTCTTCATCATCGTCTGGCCGGTCTTGAAGTCCTTCCCGACGATGGGCACGCCCTTCGTCTTGGCGAGTTCCTCCAGCGCCGCGAAATCAGCCGACAAGTTCGGAGCGCCGTTGGCGTAGGGCACGCCCTCCATGATCGCTGCGTAGGCATAGAGCTGGCTCGGCGCTATGTCGGCATCGTTGTCTTCCATGCCCTTCTCGAAGGCTTCGATCGTCTCATGAACGGCGCCTGCCCGCACGTAGACTTCGGTCGAGCCGCACCAGACCATGACGAGACGGTCGCAGCCGTTCTCCTCCTTGAAACGCCGGATATCCGCGCGAAGCTGCTCGGCGAGATCCCTCTTGGTCTCGCCACTCTTCGTGTTCGGACCGTCGAGCTTCTTCACGTACTCGGGGTCGAACACCGCGGGCATGGGCTTGATCGAGGACAAGAAGTCCTTGATCGGGTCCAGGTGCTTCTCCTTCTGCAGCACACCCGCGTTCAGCGCACTCTCGTATCCGTCGTCGGGAATCGGATCCCACGTGCCGAACACGAGATCGTCGAGCTCGCTGAGGGGCACGAAGTCCTTGATCAGGGGCGCGCGCCCGTCGGTCCGCTTTCCGAGTCGGATCGTGTTCATTTGGGTCAGGCTGCCGACCGGCTCGGCGAGTCCAAGGCGGACGTTCTCGACACCCGCCACGAACGTCGTCGCCACGGCTCCGAAGCCGGGCAGCAAGACACCGAGTTTCCCGTCGGCCGGCTTGATCTCAGTTGGTTGCTTCATGATTTCCTTAAGAAGGCTGTTGAAGAAGTACAGTGGGCCTCGCGCAGGCGTCTCGCGAGACCCGGAGTAGGAACGACGACGAGTCGTAGTTCGGCTGAACGCTGTGCGACGATCCCGAATGTCACTATGACGCGATGATGATGCGGCTCTGGGCCCCTTCCTCGATGCCCCTCGCCACGGTTTCGTTCACCTTGAACATCACCTTCTCGAAGTTCGTCTGAGCAGCGATCAGACGCTGAAATCCAGGCATCGCCTCCATCGCCTGCGCCGCTTCCCCGTACGACTGTTTGAGATCATCGGCGGGCTCCTGTCCGGCCCGCATCGATGCCTCGAGTTGCGCTTCGAGGTCCTGTATTCGATTGCGGGCCTCGACCAGCTCGCGATCCGCATCCGCGGCCTCCATCGCCCGCTTGAGGGCCTGATACTCGTCGGTGCGCGCGAGCGCCCCGCCGAGCTCCTTCGCCATCTCGTGAATCCCCGCCATCCCCAACCTCCTTCAATGGTGGGGGTTTCGGTCCGCCCCCTGACTCAAGCCCCATGCGCAAGCACGAAGCGCTCCTTCCCCGCGTAGTCTCGAAGAACGCGCACGTCGGCGTATCCGCCGGCATCTTCGAGCAGATCGACCACGGCCTTCGTCTGACCGAAGCCGACCTCCAGCGCCAACAGGCCACCGGCCTTCAAATACATACTCGCCTCGGCGGCCAGTCGACGCAGCACGTCCAGGCCGTCTTCGCCCCCGAACAGGGCCTCCCGCGGCTCCCAATCTCGGACCTCCGGCTGGAGCGACGGCTCGTCCACCTCGGCCACATACGGTGGGTTCGAGACGATGACGTCGAAACGCTCACGATCCTCCACCGGAAACGCGAAGGGCGAATGTGGTTCGTTAAAGCTCACCCACAGCGCGAAGGGATGACGCTTGTGGTCGTTGAGAAATTCAATGCCCTGGGAAGCAATATAGGTTCCGCGAAGATCTTTCTCGTAACCGGGGTCGGGAAGCTTGCCGGCG
>JADFLD010000156.1 GCA_022564535.1 Gemmatimonadota bacterium | reverse complement strand
ACCCCCGAGCAGTTCGGTGGGACCCCCGGTGCCGCCGCGGCTGGGGTACGTCTCGCGGCGCCAGCGACGGACCGGCCCAGCCGCGTCGAGCTCCCGGTCTTCGGTACGCTCTATGGGTTGTGGCTTGGGGTGGCGGTACCGGCCGCATTCGGTGCGGATGAGGCTGAGGCGTACGGGGCGGGACTTCTGATCGGCGGTCCGGTGGGGTTGTTTGCCTTCCGGGCGATGGCCCGGGCGCGTCCCATGAGCGAGGGGCAGGCGAGGGCGGTAAGTTGGGGGGGCATCTGGGGCACGTGGCAGGGCTTCGGATGGGCTGATGTGCTCGGGCTCGGGCAGGAGGAGGTCTGCGGCACATTCGGGTGCTACGACGCGGGCGGTTCGAGCGAAGAGCGCTTCGCTTCGATGATCGTGGGTGGTCTGGCGGGGATCTTGGGGGGCGCGCTGATCGCCCGGAATCCGGTCCGGTCCGGCGTTTCGAGCGGAGCACAGGGAGGGTCCATCTGGGGGACCATTTATGGTGCGCTGGGCGCGGTGCTCATCGATCCCGACGCAGACGGCGACGCGGTGCTCGCAACCGCCCTGATCGCGGGCAACGCGGGACTCCTCGCAGGGGGAGCGCTCGCCGGTAAGTATGACATGAGTCGAGGGCGGATACGGATGATCAACCTGGGAGCCCTCGTGGGTGTCGTGGGTGGATTTGGGCTGGACCTCATCACCCAGCCGGCGAGTGATCGCGTGGCGATTGTGATCCCTTTCATGACGAGCCTCATCGGCATGGGTATTGCCGCCAACGCCACCCGTGACCGCGACCTGGGCGGCGAACGATCGGAGGCGGACTTCGGCACGGCGCTGTTCGATTACCGAGACGGTGCGCTTCGCTTCAACACTCCGATGCCCATGCCCACCCTGCTGCCGTTCGAGGACGCATCTGGGCGACGGCAGTGGCGTCCGGGTATCTCGTTGGAACTGTTCAGCGCGAAGTTCTGAGCGCCCCGAGACGGGCAAGAGACAAGAAGCCCCGCAGACCTGTTGGCCTGCGGGGCTTCATCGAGGGTGGCGTACAGAACGCCTCACCATCTGTGCGCCATCCTGCGCCCCTTCGCTTCGCGGACCAGGAAGACTTCATCAACGAAGCCATCCCGATCGAAGTCCACGAGCTCGGCGACGTCGACCCGATCCATGGTGATGACCAGGATCGCGCCTCTGCCGCGCGTGTTCTGCCAGTAGCCGCGCAGCGAACCGCGCAGACCTGCGCGCCGCCCCGCATCACGGACTCGATTGACGGTCCTTCGCCCGAGCATGTCACGGAGGTCGCCTTGGTTCATGACCGCGTGCCGCGCACCGCGCCCGAAGCGTGTCATGCGAACATGGTGCCCCCAGTCGGCCCGGACCCAGACGTGGTTCCCGTGGTATGCGCGGGGTCTCCCGTAGGCGCTGTGACTGCTGTATACGACGCGGCTGCGGCAGTCGAAGGATCGCCCACCGGCCGGAGCGCGGCACCGGGTGAGCCGCCCGCTCGAGTGGATGGGCGCGGGCTGTTGGTGGACCGCGCGGTCGCGGCTGCGGACCCTCTGCGCGTCCACTTGGAGCGGAACTAGGAACGCGGCTCCGAGCAGAGCCGTCATCAGTTTTCGTTTCATGATACTCCCCCTTGCCTGAGCGAGCCCCCTGGCTCGTCTTTACGGGTGTGGATGGGCGGAGAGACGTTCCCTCCGAATTGCCCACCGATGCACGTCACCGGTCCACCCCACGCAGGGAGTACGTGCATCGAGCGTGCCGGAACGGCCAGAAGCGCTTAAGAGGCTCTGTGAAAACGAGTTACGACGTATTACATCTGCCGGGGAGTGTCACCTGCAGGGGACACTGTGGGCGTCTAGTCCTCGAGCAGCTCGCGGAGCTCACGCTCCAGGACCGGCTTCGGCACGGCGCCGACCATCTCGAAGAGCGGCTCGCCGTTCTTGAAGAACACGAGCGTAGGAATCGATCGGACGCCAAAGGCCTCGGCGGTTTGCGGCGCCTGATCGATGTCGACCTTCAAGACCCGCACTCCTCGCTCCTGGAATTCGACCGCGATTTCGCCGAGAATCGGCTCCATCATGCGGCAGGGCGCGCACCAGGGTGCCCAGAAATCCACTACGACGACACCGGGCACGTCGTTGATCAGCGCGTCGAAGTCGTCGTCGTAGGCGTGGACGAAGGGTGGGGGAGGGGCGGGCTCGCGTTTCTTGAAGAACCTCATGTCGAACTCGCTTGAGCGAAACGTGGGAAGCGGGCGGCCAACCCTTCCCTGTTGTTATGCATCCATTACCATATCGCGGTCAACTACGGCTGTAATCCTCTCGTCGTGCACTGAGATCCCGAGCTACCGTACATGAGCGAAACGAAGAGCCTCGACATCGAGGTCATCCAGGAGAAAATCGAGCAGGAGAGCGAGTTCGTCGATCGCCTGCTCGCCGAGGTGGGTCGGGTCATCGTCGGACAAAAGACGATGCTGGAGCGCCTCTTGATCGGCTTGCTGGCCGATGGCCACGTCCTGATGGAAGGAGTGCCGGGGCTCGCGAAGACGCTGGCGGTGAAGACCCTCGCGCAGGCGATCGACACGAAGTTCAGGCGCCTGCAGTTCACCCCGGACCTGCTGCCCGCCGACCTGATCGGAACGCTCATCTACGACCCGAAGGACCAGGAGTTCAAGACCAAGAAGGGGCCGATCTTCGCCAATATCATCCTGGCCGATGAGATCAACCGTTCTCCCGCCAAGGTTCAGTCCGCGCTGCTCGAAGCGATGGAGGAGCACGCCGTCACGATCGGCGAGCACACGTACCCGCTCGACGATCCGTTCCTCGTGCTTGCGACGCAGAACCCGATCGAGCAGGAGGGCACGTATCCGCTGCCTGAAGCTCAGGTCGACCGCTTCATGCTCAAGCTCTCGGTCGAGTATCCGACCCGTGACGAGGAGCTCCAGATCATGCGCCGAATGTCGACCGGAGGCTCGATCGAAGTCAAGCCGGTCGTGACGCCGGAGGAGCTGAAGCGTGCACGCGCCGCGACGCGACTGATCTACATGGACCAGCAGGTCGAGCGGTACATCGTCGACCTCGTGCTGGCGACGCGTGACCCCGCCGCGTACGGGCTGGACGACCTGACGGATCTCATCTCCTACGGGGCCTCTCCCCGTGCGACGATCTGCCTCGCCAAGACGGCCCGCGCACACGCGTTCCTCCAGAGGCGCGCCTTCGTCACGCCCGACGATGTGCGGGCGATGGGCATGGACGTTCTTCGCCACCGGGTTCTCGTGACGTACGAGGCCGAGGCGGAGGAGGTGGTGCCCGAAGACATCGTGCGGCGCATTCTCGACAGCGTCGAGGTACCGTAGCTCGCCATGATTCCGCGCGAGATTCTCAAACAGGTGCGCCGGATCGAAATCTCCACCAGGGGCCTCGTCAACGAAGTCTTCTCGGGCGAGTACCACTCGGTCTTCAAGGGCCGGGGCATGAATTTCGCCGAGGTCCGCGAGTACCAGTACGGGGATGACATCCGGAGCATCGACTGGAACGTCACGGCGCGCACCGGCTCCCCGTTCGTAAAGGTATTCGAGGAAGAGCGTGAGCTCACGGTCATGCTCGTCGTCGACGTGAGCGCGTCGGGCGACTTCGGGACACGGGAGCGACTCAAGGGCGAGGTCGCGGTGGAGATCTGTGCGCTGCTCGCGTTCAGCGCGATCAAAAACAACGACAAGGTCGGGCTCATCATTTTCTCCGACCGAATCGAAAAGTTCGTGCCCCCGAGGAAGGGACGTCGCCACGTTCTCCGCGTCCTGCGCGAGTTGCTCTACCATCGGCCTGAGGGACGGGGCACGGACATCACGGCGGCGCTCGAATACTTGACGCATGTGCAGCGAAAGAAGGCCGTGGCGTTCCTCGTGTCTGACTTCCGGGACGACGGATTCGACCGGGCGCTGGCGATCGCGGGACGGAGGCACGATCTCATCGCTGTGCGCGTGGGCGACGAGCGCGAGCGAGAGCTGCCGCCCCTCGGGCTACTGGAGCTCGAAGATCCGGAGACGGGCGAGCGCGTGATCGTGAATACGTCGAATCTGGAGTTCCGAACCGCCTTCGGCGACCACGTCGAGCGCAAGCGGGTTGAGCTCGATCGGACGTTCCGCCGGAGCAAGGTCGACGTGATCGACATCGAGACCGGTCGGCCGTACGTAAAGCCGCTCATGCTCTTCTTCCAGGATCGGGCGAGGCGGCGCCGGTGAGGTGCGCCCTCGGGGTCCTGATGACGATGGGGCGATTCTGCGCGGTGGCGCTCGTCCTGGCCACGTCGCTCGGGGCCCAGTCACGGATCCGGACCGACGTCGACACCACCCTCGTCACCGTGGGTGACCGGATCACGCTGACGGTGTCGGTTCAGCATGCCGTCGGTACCAGTGTGGTGTGGCCCGACTCGGTCAGTCTCGGGTCCTTCGAGGTACTGGCCGCACGGGCGCTGCCGACGCAGGCCGACGGGGATGGCTCGCGCTCGGTAGCGGTGTTCTCTCTTGCGGCGTTCGAGCTCGGCGCGCTCGAGATCCCGAGCTTCGACGTGACGGTCGTCGCGTCGGACGGAAGTTCCGAGACGCTGTCGACGGACCGATACGGGATCGAGGTCGTTACCGTGGGCGCGGACGAGACCGGAGACATCAGAGAGATCCGGGGGCCGCTCGGCATCCCACTCAGCACCGTCGTGGTGGCGCTGTGGGGTCTCGTCATTCTGATCGTCGGAGCTCTGGCGTACATGCTCTTTCGACGTTTTCGTCGCTCGGGCCCGGTCGCCGACGAGCCCGCGCCCGGTCCCCCACCGCGTCCGGCCCACGAGATTGCGCTCGAGGCTCTCGTCCGGATCGAGTCGGTCGAAGGCAAAGCCAACGTCATCCGAGGGGACGACATCGATACCGATCGGATCATTCCCGCACGCTTCATGAAGGTCGTGACCTTTGACGACATGGGGCGCCACGCCTTCGAGGACGCACGCAAAGCGGCCAAGGTACCACCGCGGTTAGTCTTTTCCCCTATTTACCCTGCGGACAGGGTTTAATAGGCTATTCACCGAAACGGGAGGATAGAACGATGAACAGACTCGCGATATTGCTGTTGCCGTTCGCTGCCACGCTGGTTCTGAGCGGTTGCACCGGCATCGAGCTGGAGAAGGCGCAAAACCTGACGCCCGAAGGTTCGGCGTTCAACATGAGCCTCTACCAGGGTTACGTGGAGCTGGCGGCATCGGAGTATGCCGAGGCCGACTACGCCGATTCCGATGCCTTCGCCGGACGGGCGATCGGCGCCGGCAGCGGCCAACTGGTCAGGCCCGAGCAAATCGGCCGTCGCACCCTGCCCGACGACAAGATCGACGCCGCGATCAAGCTTGCGATTGGGGCACTGCGAAAAGTCGAGAGAGAGAACATCTAGGCGTCGCTTTCGGCCTCTTCGGCTCGCCTGCAGGGACGCATACAAAACCGTAGGACGCAGATCACTTATCGCCCCAATTGCGCTCCTCGCCTCGGCGAGCGCAGTCGCAACGAGCGCAGTCGCTATGTCCTTCCGAAGAAGAGCCGGAAACCGATTGCCCCCAGAGAGTACAACCGGTGGATTTTCGGGGCCAGGTGGACTACGAGCCTCCGGACGAACCTGTCCCCGTCGCGGCGACTCTTCATCTGTCACGTTAATTCCCGAGAGCAAGCCGAC
>JADFLD010000155.1 GCA_022564535.1 Gemmatimonadota bacterium | reverse complement strand
TTCGCGTCCGGAGGGCTGGTGATCCTGGGTTCGACGGCCAGGAACTCGAACAGGTCTTTGAGGTGGAGACCCTGCTCGTATCCACGCGCAATCGTCATGAGCACGCTGCGGATGAGCCCTCTACTGCGCTGGAACGACCCCGTGAGGAACGTGAGCTCGCCGATCGTGATCGTCCCCTCGACGGTTTGGTAGACGATGGTGCCAACCGCGCCGTAGTAGGCGATCGTGGAGAGGCCGGTCAGCACCGCACCCGTCGCGGCTCGATGCGCCGAGAGGCGTTGGTTCTCCTCCATGTAGTCGTCGGCGAGCTCCGCATACCTCCCAATGAAGTGGTCCGCGAGCCCGAAGAGCTTGATCTCCTTTGCTGGGTCGAGCTCGGAAGCCACCCACCGGTAGTAGTCCAATTCACGGCGCTGAGCCGTCCACTGGAACATGAACGAGTATGAAATGCCCGCGTACACGGTCTCCCCCAGAAACGAGGGCAGGATCGCGACGACCAGGATCAGGAGTAGCCATGGGTTGAAGACGACGAGTGCGACGAGCAGGGAGCCGAGCGTGATGACCCCCTGTCCCAGGGTCATCACCTGGGTCATCAGGGCGACCCGACCCATCGTCTGTCGCCGAGCCCGTTGCATCTTGTCCCGAAAGTCCGGATCCTCGAAGCGCTCCAGGTCGAGACCGGACGCGTGTTTCATGAGCCGGACCGACATCTGGTTCGAGAAGAGGTCTCCCAGAAGTCCTTCTACGAGGCCGGAGAGCCGGGCCAGAACGTCGCTGAAGAGTGCGATCGCGAGCTCGAGAAGGACCAGCTTGACGAGGAGACTCCAGTCGGGAGTCGGCGAGCCGATGTTGGCGACCACGGTGTCGATGATGAGCTTGCCCACCCACAGCATCGCGATCGGCGTGAATGCGCTGACGACCCGGATTGCGGTGATGATGCCGCCGTACAGAGGCTTCGTCTTCCACACCATCCGGAGGAACGGCGGGATGTACCTGAAGGCGACGAGTCGTTCGCGGAGCGGAGGAAGGGGCTCGCCCTTCCGATCTCGCGGCTGGTAGAAAATCGGCACGGGGGAAAGCTACGTCCTTCGGATGGCTTCGGGGTCGTCGTCGCCGCCGGCGACCGCCGGAGGTACAGACGCCACGACTCGAAGCCTTGGCGACAGGGCCGACTCAGACGATCCTGTCGGCCCCCGACTCCATGACCAAGCCATGACCATCGAGATCCGACCCGACTCGGGCGAGGCCCGCATAGCCTACCAGCAGGACCACCAGAAGACGCTGGTCGCCCCGCCCGACGACATGTGGGCTGCGTTTGCGGCGATGGCCGAACCGTACGCGGTCGTCGTCGACGGGGAGGTGGCGGGTTGCTGTTCCGTGAACGAGGAGCGGGAGCTACACCACTTCTACCTGGATCCCGAGATCGAGGACCGTGGCGAATCCATCTTCGCGTACTTGGTCGATCGGTTGGACATCGTCAGTGCGATGCCGTCGACGGTGGACCCGGGCTTCTTGTCGCTCGCCCTCGACAACGCGCACGGCAGCGTTCCCGTCGCACTGATGTACCAACACGTCCTCGAACCACACGGTCCGGCGCTCACCAATCTACGCGTCGCGACGGACGCGGATCACGCCGACGCCGTGGCGTTCGCGAAGTCGGCGATCGGAGCGCCGGAGGGGTTCCTGGTACCCTACCTGGCGGAGCGCATCGAGCGGGCCGAGCTCCTCTTGGACGAAGAGGGCGGTTCCATCCGAGCGACCGGCGAGTGTCGTGTGGATCGGACTCACACGGGCTACGCGCACCTCGGCCTCATCGTCGGCAGCGATGCCCGCGGCCGAGGCGTCGGCAGCCAACTCATGAACGCGCTTGTCGCCGACTGCAGGCGGCGGGACCTACAGCCCCTCTGCTCGACGGAGCCCACCAACCTTCCGGCGCGCCGGCTGATCCATAAAGCCGGGTTCCGTGCGCGCCACCGAGTGTTCCGGGTGACCGTCCGCGCGCACGTCAACGACTCCTGAATCGCTTCGATACAAGCCGGTCAAGTCGTGTTCGTCGGCTCCCGCGCGATGGGTGGGAGCCGGTCGAACCAAGGTCTCGCCTCCTCCAGCTGGCCGGCGAGACGAAGCAGCTTCGCCTCGTCGGCGAAGTGCCCCACGAAGTGCACTCCAATGGGGAGGCCCGCTTCGTTCCAGAAGAGGGGGACCGACATCGCGGGGTGGCCCGTGGCGTTGTAGATGGCCGTCCAGGGGATGAAGTCGAAAGCCGTCTTGGCCGCCTGGTCGATGAGCCCCGCTGCTTTGACCAGGCGACCGGATCCGAACATGCCGATGAATTTCAGCTGCGCCTCTTCGGCCTTGGTCGGCCCGACGGTGCCGATGGCCGGTGGCGGAGTCGACAGGGTCGGGGTCAACATGATGTCGTAGTCGGCGAAGAAGACCCCGACGTCCCGACCGACGAGCTCGAGATGGCGCAGTGCGCCCGCGAACTCCGTCGCGGACAGCGCTCCGGCGAGAAGCCCCAGCGCCCACGTTGCGGGCTCGAGGTCCGATCGCCTCGGCTTTCGCCCAATGAGCTCTCCTGCTTCGGCGAGGTCGGTCCCGAGCTCACCGGCTATGATGGTGAGAAAGGCCTTTGCGAAGGCGTCTCCCGCGATCGGTGGGTGGGCCTCGACCACTTCGTGGCCGAGCTCCTCGAGAAGTGCGACGGCGTCGTGGAGGGCGGCTACGCAGTCCGGATGCACCGTACTTCCGATCGTGGGCTCTGTCGTCCACGCGACACGCAAGCGGCCCGGGTGGGCCCCGACCTCCTCCGCATACGCGCGCTCGGGCGGCGGGATCTCGAATGGGGCGCCGGCGTCCGGCCCGTGCGTCGCGTCGAGCATGATCGCGCTGTCCCGAACGCTTCTCGTGAGCACGTGTTCGACCGTCGCTCCGCGCCAGAGCTGCCCACGTTTCGGGCCCGTTGGTGTCCGGCCGCGGGTCGGCTTGAGCCCGAAGAGCCCACAGCACGAGGCGGGAATGCGGATCGAGCCACCCCCGTCGCCTCCGCCGGCCATCGGGACCATGCCCGAAGCGACCGCCGCGCCGGAGCCGCCGCTGGAGCCGCCAGGCGTCAGGCGGGAATCCCAAGGGTTCAAGCATGCCCCCCAGAACTTGGGCTCGGTGACCGGCTGGAGTCCCCATTCGGGGGTATTCGTCTTTCCAGTGACCGATACTCCGGTGGCTCGAACCCGGGTAGCCAACTCCGAGTCCCACGTCGCCAGGTGCTCTGCAAGGAGGGAACTTCCGGCTGACGTGGGGTGCCCCACGTACATCGAGGTGAGGTCCTTCGCGAGGAAGGGGACACCCGCGAACGGACCGTACGGCGGGCGGGCCGCGTCGCGCCGTGCGTCTTCTTCCATCAGCCTCACGACGGCGTTCACACGGGGGTTGAGCGCTTCGATGCGACCGAGCGCGATCTCGAGAAGCTCCGTCGCCGTGACCTCTCCGGAGCGCACGCGCTCGGCGAGGCCAGTTGCGTCGTGCGCGAGGTATTCTTCGTGCGTCATGAGTGCGCCTTCGTCATGGTCACCCTCCGAGCGCGCGTTCGAGATCGGCCAACATCTGGCGCGCATTCTGATCGTCGGGCAAGAACTCGACCGCGCGTCGCGCATGACGCAGAGCCTCATCGAAGCGCTCCAGGCGAATTTTGGCCCGCCCGAGCTCGAAGTGGCCGAGCCCGAGCCCGGGGTTGGCCTCGACCGCGCGTGTGTAGGAGGCCGCCGCTGCCTCCAGCCTGCCTGCCTGTTGATGCATGTTGCCGAGGTTGAAGTGGGCCAGCGCTTCGTGGGGGTTGAGCCGGAGGGCGGCTTCGTAGGCCTCCCGAGCGCCGGCCGGGTCACCATTACGGGCAAGCGCGATGCCAAGGTTGACCCACGCGAGCGGCTGGTTCGAGTCCGCGGCGAGGCTCCCGCGAATCGCCACGATCGCCTCGGGATACGCCTCCATGAGGCTGTGCATCTGTCCGAGAGCATGCAGGACCCTCGGGTCTTGGGGGCGCAGCTCGAGAGCCTTTTGGTATGCGAGGCGGCTGGTGTCGAAGTCGGCGTTGTCGCGGGCCCGGTCACCCAGGAAACCGAGAGCAAGACCCCACCGGCCCCGTAGTGCGCCGTCGTTGGGCGCCTGGGTCAGCGCCTGCACCAGCCTCCTGCGAACCGACGGCTCCCGTCCGCGAGACCAGTGCAGAGAAGCGAGGGCGAGGGACCGTACATCCAAGTCCGGGCTCGAGGAGAGCGCGATCAGGCGACGCTCGACTTCGGCAGGGAAGTCCGTGACGTCCGGTCGGAGGTATGCCGAAAGAAGTCGGCTCAACGCCTGGAACTGAACGAGCGCGTCGTCCTCATCGGGGTGGAGGAGCAGGGCGGCCGCCTCGGACAGATTCCGTGCTCGGAATTCTGATGAGATCCCGGCGACGAGGGGTCGATGAGGCTTGGGCTCACCCCACCAGGCTTGCGCCTGCCCCTGGAGTTGAAGGACCGTTCGATCTGTGTGGCACTGCGCGCAGGCTCCCTCGATCCCGAGATCCCCGTCGAACACGGGTCGCGGAATCGCGATCGTGTGGTCCGATCGGGCGAATGCCACGTCGTCGCCGACCTCCGGGTGTTGGAGATACGGCATGTGACAGGATACGCACTTCGATCCTTCGGAGTCGGCCGGGTGGAACGTATGTGCCTCGAGGTCGAACTTCTTGCTCGGGTGGCACGACGTGCACTGCCCGTTGGCGAACGGATCGGGGAGTGGTTCGCGGTTGATGTCCCAGTAGCCCTGTCCATGAGGCTCGTGGCAACTCGTGCAATCCATGGGGCCTTGTAGGTAACACGCACTGGCTAGGTGATTCGCCTGATATGCGAAACTTCGTATCCGACCGTCCGCGAAGTACGGCTGGTCGCCGAGGATCGGGTATTTCAGCGCGTAGTACTCTTCGAGCGTCTCACCCGGGAGATATCCCTCCCTGAGTACGTCCTTGAGGGCGTGACATTGGAAGCACACCGCCAGAGCCTCGTCCTTGTCGAGATATGCGAGGCTGCCGAGTCCGATGTCTCCGCCGGGGCCGAAGCCCGAGCCGGTGGCCATCTCTACGTGTGTGCGTGCGGGCCCGTGACACGACTCGCAGTTCACCTGCAGCGTCGTGTACTCGGTGGTGAAACCGTCGCCTGCGTCGAGCTCCGTGCGAATCTGGCTCCCGTGGCATTCCTGGCAGTTGGTGAAGCGGTCCACGGTGCCGATGGGGCGCAGCGGAGGCCAATCTCCACAGTCGGCCAGGCGCATGTCCTCGGAGATCGGCTTCCACCCCTGATTCGTGCGTGAGCCTGTGTTGCAGAACCACTCCGACGAGGTTCCGGCCCAGTCCCAGGGAAGGAAGCGTTCGGTCCCATCGTCCAGACGGGATACAAAGCCCTGCGTGCCGCCTCCGATCATGTGCGCCCCACCGATGACACCGTCGACGCTGTAGATCTCCTCGTCGAACCCGTCCTGTTGCACTAGGAACTCGTAGGCGCCGCCACGTATACGAGGCGTTACCGTGGCGTCGGCGAAGCGGATCGTCCGTCCGTTGAACGGCGCGATCACGACGTCGGGTCCGGGCGTGCCCCCCGCGCGTCCATGCGTCGACGCTTCCCACGCCCGATACTGCTCCGCGTGGCAGTCGGCGCATGCCTCAGCCCCCACGAAGTCCTCCGGCGACACACTG
>JADFLD010000154.1 GCA_022564535.1 Gemmatimonadota bacterium | reverse complement strand
GGTCGATCTCGAGGCAGAGCGTGATCTAGCGGTCGTGCCTCGGGCACGGCGACGACGGGAGAAACCCGCAACTCCACCGCGCGGACCGGAAAGGTCAAAACGGCGACCACAGACCGAAGGCGGCTCGCCTGTTCCGTCAGGATCACCCCGTGGTCGTGGCGGTCGGCGGCCGCAATCTCGATGCGGTCATCCAGTCCGTCACCATGATAATGCGACGGCAGACCCGTACTCAACGTCGCAAGGACGAGGAGCAGAATACCCGGCAGGAGTCTGGTGGAGGAAGCGCGTCGCATCGCCAAGAATGGCCGTTCTCACGATGCTAGTCAAACATCCCGGTCCGGCCCCGTCGACCTGGACGCACTGGCCGGTGCGGCGCGCACGCTTGCAGAGCGCGAACACTCGCGGCTCTTGTACCAGCCCGTGATCGGCGCGATTCAACGCAGAAGCCACGGAGACACCGAGGTGCGTTGGAAGCGCTTATCCAAACTTCTCAGCTAGCGGAAATGACCGGCCGAAAACCGCCGCGGCGTATGCCGAGGCGCCGTACCGGGTCTCCAAAGAGGAGTGGACCCGACCGGCGAATGCGCGCTTCGGCACCCCCTGGGCATACCGTCCGTGACCCGAATCCTCGTCCTCGACATAGGGGCCGACGAGCTTAGCCGTGCTGCGCATCGGCCTCAACGCGGCGAGTTGGTGGGCCGGCCGTCGATCCTGCGACGGCCACCGCAGACGCGCACGTGTTCGCCAGCTCCGGTGACCGTGGTCGCGAGGCAGCGGTCGCGACGGGCGGTTTCTTGCCACGCCGGAGCGGGCCCGGTAGCGTAGTAATCGGGTGATGCTCGCCCACTTCAGTCCGGACGGAGGTGCCCATGCGTCGCCGACACTCCCCGACGCTTCTGCTCGCCCTCTGCGTCGCAACAGCCGCGCTCGGCACCCTTCCTTTGTCGGCTCAGCAATATACGGGCACGTTCACAGTACCGAACGACACGGGTGGCACGATGACGCTCGTGCTCCAGGAACTCGGAAACGGGACCGTCACAGGGCGGCTCACGAGCAATGGGGTCAGCTACCAGGTCGAGGGTCGGGTCGAGGACGGCATGATGGTCGGATCCATGCGCAGCACCGAAGGCACGCTCTTCTTCGAAGGGGAGCGCTGGGACGGCGGGTTGTTCTTGACGCTCTACGAGACGGACGTCCTGGGCCAGCCGAACTACGACGACTACACCGAGATCGACTTCACCACTCAGCGGTCGATCGGTGGCGATCCACTCCGCACGCGCAATCCACTCGCGGGAGGCAACCCACTCGCGGGAGGCAATCCACTGGCCGGCGGTGCCTACGATCCGTATGTGGGGACCTTCAGCGACGGCAACGTCACCCTCCAACTCCGAGGCGGTGGCGGGCAGTATCAAGGGCAGGTGACGGTCGACGGCGTAGCCTATCCCGTCCAGGCACAGGGGGGGGCAAGCGGCATTCGGGGGGTCATCCAGTCCCCAGACGGCTCTTACGAGATGACCGCGCAGCCCCAAAGTGGTGGCCTGCTCGTCTACTCGGGTGGAGCGCGGTACGACCTCAGGCGGCAGAACGGCAACATGGGCGACTTCGGTCGGACCGCGGGGTTGGGCCGAGCCGGCGCCCAGCAAGGGGCACGTCCGGGTTTTCCCCCATCCGGAGGAAGTGCCCCCAGCCGGGCCAGCACCGGCCGGGAACTCGCCCCGGGCTTCACGGAAAACCACCCGCAGGCGCAGGAGTGGGTGTCCTTCCTGGCCGGAAGCAAGCTCACGACGATGAGCAGCTACTCGAGCGGGAGTGCCGGCGGGTACAGCGCCCGGACCGACATTTACCTGTGCTCGGACCGATCGTTCGTCATGCGTGATGAAAGCTCCGTCAGCGTCGACGTGGGAGGGGCGTTCGGAAGCTCCGGCGGCACAGGTAACGGTCGAGGCCGATGGTACGTGATCACCAACGGACAGGTCGTGGGTCTGGTACTGGAGTTTGACAACGGAGAGACGCAGGAATTCCGCATGGAGTACGAGAACGAGCAGACCTACGCGAACGGAGAGCGAGTCTTCGTTACGCCCGCCGAGGTCTGCATGTAGTCGGTCGGGTCCCGGTGGCGACCTCGGCTGCGGACCCGAAGACGTCCGGAGGGTGTTCCAGCCTCACTGTCGTCTCCATCAGGCGAGCGGGTTCGACCCGTTGCGACTAGACACACCGCTGAATCGGGGCCTCACAATCACGTACAGAAAGCTGTTCGACCCAGCGCAGGGGTAGAGGAGTCATGACGAGTCATGAAGAGTCGATTCTCATCCGTCGGTCCATCGCCGACGTGTTCGCCTACATGGGCGATATCACCCGCGAGGGGGAATGGCAGTCGAACCTCGTCGAAGCGACACAGGATCCGCCGGGGTCGACCGGGGTCGGAACGCGCAGGCGGTACGTGTCGGAGTTCTTCGGGAAGAGGCTCGTCAACACCTACGTGGTGAAGATCTACGAGCCCGAGCAGCGCCTCGTATGTGTGACCACCGCGGACTCCGTCCTCGACGCCACGACGGACATCCGTTGGCAAGAAGTCGACGGCGGCACGAAAGTGACACTCGCCTTCGAAGGCTCTGCGTCGGGGGCGCTCAGGTTCGTGCCGCAACGGATGTTGGACGCGACATTCGAACGCGAGGTGAAGGCATCGCTCGCCAAGCTCAAGAAGCGGCTCGAAGCCGAGAAGTAGGTGCTACCCTCGCTGGTCCCAGTCTTCGAGGAACTCACTCGCGCACCACTGGGCATCGTCCTGCCCACCGAAGTTCTGAAGCCCCACGGTGAACACCTGCATTTTCGTCCACGTGATCGCCCACTGCTGGTCGGGTCCCATCATCTCGTGGTACTCCACCGACTGAGCCGCTGAAACCAGACCGTCATCCTCATAGAGCAAGGCGATGCTGCAGAAGAGGTAGTTGGGCGCGGTCTCGCTAATGGTCAAACCACCCCGCCGGAGCCCGGCCTTGGATTGGTTCAGGAACGCCTCCTCGTACTGTGTCTCCGTCGGGCCGCCATCCTTGGTAATCGCGTCGACCCAGCTTATGGCGACCTGCGCGTCTACGGCCGTGACACCCCGAAGAACCGCTGGTTCCTGTCCCACCACCTGTGCATCCGCCTGCGTCGCGGTGGCATGGGCGAGTACGAATGCGACAAGGGCAGCGCGAGCGATCATCGTCATGGACCGGGCTCCACGGTGTGAGGATGGGCTAGCGTGCGGCGCTCAACTCGTCGAGCCGGCGCTCCACGTCCGACCACCGCTCGACTTGACGCTCGACGTCACCCTGTAACGAGCCGCGCTCCTTCTCGAGTGCCGAGACTCGATCGCCGGGCGTACGCTCATAGTACCCTTCTTGGCAGAACAGGGCGTCGATCTCAGCGATTCTCGCTTCCGTGCTTTCGATCGTCACCGTCAACTCATCGCGCCGACGATGCAGCTTCTTCACCTTCTTGTCGATGTCGCTTTGTGATCGCGGTGGCTCGGCCGCCTCGCTCGCTCTCCGCGACCCCTTGGCCTTCTTCCCCTTTCCACCCTTCTCCCGGCGAGCGCGGAGGATCACCGTGTCCGAATCCAGGTGGTCGTCGCCACAGAAGTGCACGTATTCCTCGTACGTCCCCTGGTAGTCGAGAACCTCGTCGGCCTTGATCTCGACTACGCGGGTCGCGAGCCGGCTTACGAACCACCGGTCGTGTGAGACGAAAATGAGCGTCCCCTCGAAGCGCTGCAGCTCCATGACGAGCGCCTCGATCGCCTCCAGGTCCAGGTGGTTCGTGGGCTCATCGAGTACCAGCACGTTCGGCCGATCGAGCGCCAGCCGGCTGAAGACGAGCCGCGCTGCTTCACCGCCCGACAGGGCGCGCACCTTCTTCTCACCATCGTCCCCCGAGAAGAGCATGAGTCCCATCTGCCCTCGGACGAAACCACGATCCCTGCCGGGGCAGAACCCCCAGAGCCACTCCTCGGTCGTTTCCTTGGAGTCCTTGAACAGCTCCTTGTTGTCTTGCTCGAAGTAGCCAGGATGCGTCTCGTATCCCCACTCGACCTCCCCCTCGTCTGCCTCGAGATCGCCCATCAGAATCTTCAGCAAAGTGGACTTGCCGATTCCGTTCGGCCCCATGATCGCCAGGCGGTCGCCTCGCTCCACGCGCAGATTCACGCCTCTAAGGACTTGGTTGTCACCGAAGGCTTTGCTGATGCCTGAAATCTTCAGCACCTCGCGGCCGCTAGGGCGACACTGTTCGAATCGGAACTTGGGGTATCGGCGTGAGCTCCCTGGAAGCTCTTGCAGCGCGTCCGCCTTCTTCTTGATGAGCCTCAGCTTGCTCTGAGCCTGACGCGCCTTGCTCGCCTTCGCCTTGAACCGATCCACGAAGTCCTGATGGTGCGCGATCTCACTCTTCCGATTGTGGATCTCTTTCTCGCGACGTTCCCGGTCGGCGATCTTGGCACCGACGAAATGGGTGTAGTTGCCGTGGTACTGTTGGACCGTGCCGTAGTCCACGTCGAGAATCCGCGTCGACACGTTGTCGAGAAACCGGTGATCGTGTGAGATCACCACGGCGGGCCCGGAAAACGCCTGCAAGAACTTCTCGAGCCAGCGAATCGAGAGGATGTCCAGGTGATTGGTAGGCTCATCGAGCAGCAGGACGTCGGGTACGGAGGCGAGCACCTGGGCCAACAGGACGCGGAGCTTGAATCCACCCGATAGCGTCGAGAGACGGTGCTGATGGAGCTCGGCGGGAAGCCCCAGCCCCTCCAGAATCGACGCCGCTCTGGCTTCCGCGGCGTAGCCGTCGAAGCGCTGTACCGTCTCTTCCAGCTCGGAGAACCGGTCCGGGTCGAATTCCTTCTCCGGTCTGGCCAGCATCGCCTCCTTCTCCGCCATGGCATCCCAGAGTTCCGGGTTGCCCATGAGCGCGACGCCCAGAATCACGTGCTCCTCGTATAGGAAGTGGTCCTGCCTCAGAACGCCGAGGCGAACCGACTTCGGAATCGAGACCTGCCCATCGGTCGCGTCTAGGCTTCCCGAGAGGATGTTGAGGAGCGTCGTCTTGCCGGATCCGTTGGCGCCTACCAACCCGTACCGCTCACCCGCGTTCAGTTGGAACGAGGCGTTGGCGAACAGCGTCCGGTCACCGAAGGACTTGGCGAGATTAGATACGGAAATCATGGCCGCGGAATGTACCGCAAATGCGAGGGCTCGATGCCCTGGTCGCGGCGGAGCCTACTCCAACGGATCTGCCGCGCGCCCGGTGGTAGTGCGTGACGACGTGCCACGCGGCGACCACGGGGGAGAGACCGCACTCGGCACTCTGTCGATCCTTATTCGATAGGAATCGTGATCCTCAGCACGGTCATGTCGTCGTCCCCGTAGAGCGTCGCCGCCGCGACCGAGCTAGGCAACAAGAGCGTCTGCCCCGGCCCGACGATCAATCGGCGGTCGCCGTCGCCACCCCAGCGCACGACTCCGCACCCGTGAACGATCATCAGGACCACCGGCTCACCGGTCGGGAGAGTCTCTCGAGCCCCGGTGCTCACCGCGAGCTCCGACATCGCGAAGTGGGGAGACTGAACGAGCACTCGCTCCACCACGCCCTCCCGTGTCTCGGTACGAACGGGCTCGAACACCCCCGTTCGAACGGGCCCGAATTCGATCGACTCCAGCGCCTGTTCTATGTGGAGCTCTCGATCGGTGCGCC
>JADFLD010000153.1 GCA_022564535.1 Gemmatimonadota bacterium | reverse complement strand
ATGGCCGGCGTCAGCGTATACCGCTGGGAGATCAACATCCGGGAGGCCACGATCCTCGGTCTCGTGGGTGCGGGTGGAATCGGTATGGCGCTCCAGGCCTCGATCGACGCACTCGCCTGGTCGCGGGTCAGCGTCATTCTGCTCGTCATCCTGGGGGCCGTCGGATTGGCGGAGTGGGGGTCGGCTCGGGTGCGCAAGGCGCTGACGTAAGAGCGCCCCAGTCGAGCGCTGCGATTGGTTCAGAACCCCATGTGGCCCTATCCACGAGGGCGGGTTAGTCTGCACGCCCTACCCATTGCAAGGAGTGGAGTCGTGCGGAGAGGATGGATGTGCGGAGTGGCGGTGACGGCGGTGGTACTCGTGGGTTCCGGGGGACTCCAAGCCCAGTCGAGCGAGTACCTCGACTACCAGGCACTCACCCGTGAGCTTCGGTCCCTCGCGAACGGCAGTGGGAACGCGAGCATGCGTTCGATCGCCACGTCGCACGAAGGTCGAGAGGTCTGGCTCGTCGAAGTGGGCAATCCGACGGGCATTCCCGTGGACGAGCGTCCGGCCGTGCTCGTGGTCGGTAACCTTGCTGGCGATCACGTGGTGGGGAGCCAGCTGGCCCTTGAGATCATCCGATTCCTCCTCGACGATGCGAGTGCAGCATCGGTGCTGACGGGCCAGATGGTCTACGTGGTGCCGAGACTGAACCCCGATGGAGCGGAGGCGATGTTCGCGTCGGTCCTCCGTGACGCGACGGGAAACGGGTTCTCGTACGACGACGACAACGACGGACGGTTCGACGAGGATCCCGGTGAGGACCTGAATGGCGACGGCCTGATCACGCTCATGC
Organism: Gemmatimonadota bacterium; assembly: GCA_022564535.1. The sequence goes on along the minus strand of JADFLD010000153.1, from coordinate 4,894 downwards.
GTGTCCTCGATCCTTCCGGAGAATTCATGCTGCATCCGGATGATTCGCGACTGATGAAGCGGGCGGACAAGGCGGAAGGCGAGACGGGGACGCACACGCTCTATACCGAAGGAGTGGACTCGGACGGGGACGGATTCCTGAACGAGGATGGCGTCGGCGGCGTCGATCTCGACCGCAACTTCCAACATGAGCACCCGTACTACCAGGCAGACGCGGGGCTGAACATGGTGAGCGAACCCGAGTCCCGGGGGTTGATGGATTTTCTGGCCGCTAATCGCCACATAGGCGCAGTCCTCACGTTCGGCCATTCGGACAACTTGGTGACGACTCCGGATGCCGCCGGCCGCCTCGCCGACGCGAGCGTGATCGACTTGGTCGCCTTCGCAGCTGAGGCCACCTCCGACGTCCTCACCAACGGCGTGTTCGGCGGCGGCGGCGGGGGCTTCGGATTCGGATTCAGATTCGGTGGTGGCGGAGCCACCGGCGCGCGAGGCGCGCCCATACGAGGCGCGCAGCCTGGCTCGGACAACGACCCGCAGTCGGGTCGCCGCCCCGCGGTAACCGTCAACCAAGAGGACCTCGAGTACTTCTCCGCGGTCTCTGAAGCGTACAAGGAGATCACGGGAATCACCGAAGTCGGTGTCAACCGGAAGGCGGAGGGAGCGTTCTTCCAGGTCGCCTATTTTCAATTCGGTATCCCGGCGTTCAGCACCCAGGGGTGGGGAATACCGGAAGCCGCACCCGACGACGAGGACTCGGGCGATGAGGAGTCCCCCGGTGATGAGGAGTCTCCCGTTGATGATGAGGACCCCAGCGATGAGGAGGACCCCGGTGACGAGGAGTCCCCCGGTGACGAGGACGCGGCCTCGCGACGCGGAAGGGCAGGGGGCGGTTCAGACGGGAGCCTGGATGCGAAGTTGCTCGAGGCGATGGAGGGGGCGGGGATCGAGGTTTTCGCGGATTGGTCGCCGTTTGAACATCCCGACCTCGGATCGGTCGAGATCGGAGGCTTCGTTCCGTACGCCACCACGAACCCGCCGGCGGAGCAGCTTCCCGAGCTCGGCCGTCAGCACGGCGCGTTCGTCGTGCGGCTCGCCGAAATGCTACCGCGCGTCAACATCGTGGAGACGAGCGTCACGGCGCATGGCGGCGGCGTGTTCACGGTCAGCGTCGAAATCGAAAATTCGGGTTTCTTCCCGACATCGCTTCGACATGGTGTGGTTTCGCGGTCCGTGCAGCCGACCATCGTTCGCATTCAGGTGGACGCCGACGCGATCCTCACGGGCGATGCCAAGTCGAGCAGGGTACCGCGTCTGGAAGGGTCGGGCTCACGCGCCGGCTTCTCCTGGGTGATCCGCGGCAACACCGGGCAGTCGATCGAGATTTGGGTGCGCTCGCAAAAGGGTGGCACCGACACCGCAACCGTCACGCTGAGGTAGACCGATGACGACGATGATCTTCGGACGGAACGTCCTCGGGTTCGCTGTCTTGGCGCTGGTGTCATCGATGGTTGCCGCTCCGGTGGCTGCGCAGCAACGCGGCTCGGACCCTGAGCACACGCTCGATCTCACGTGGGATCGCTGGCTCGATCACGACGAGCTGGGCGAGCGCATGCAGCTCATGGAGCGCACTTGGCCGGAGTTCCTGGATCTACAGTCCATCGGGACGAGTTACGGGGGTCGCGAGATGTGGCTCATGACAATCAACAACCCCGCGACAGGGCCCGAAGAGGGCAAGGCCGCGATGTTTATCGAGGCCAATGTGCATGGAAACGAGATCCAGGGTGCTGAGGTGGTCCTCTACACCATCTGGTATCTCATGGAAAACTACGGCCGCCTCGATGAGATCACGCGACTCGTGGACGAGCGCGTGTTCTACCTGCTACCGACCGTCAATCCGGATGGCCGCGACTACTTCATGGACGGGCATGGGTCGGGAGCGCGCACGGGCCACATTCCTGTCGATTCGGATGGGGACGGGGCGTTCGACGAGGACGGCCCGAACGACCTGAACGGCAACGGCGTGATCGAGCAGATGCGGAAGTACACCCCCGGGGAAGGCACGCACCGGGTGAGCGCGCTGGATTCGCGAATCATGGAGCGGGTGCCGCCCGGCGAAGTCGGCGACTGGGTTCTGCTGGGCTCGGAGGGCATCGACGACGACGGTGACGGGTTGGTCAACGAGGACCCGGTTGGCGGATATGATCCGAATCGGAACTACGCGTCGGACTGGCAACCGAACTACGTCCAAGGTGGTTCGATGAACTACCCGTTCGAGTTGCCGGAGGCACGGTCCATCAACGACTTCATGGCTGCGCGTCCGAACATTGCCGGCTTCCAGTCGTTCCACAATTCCGGAGGCATGATCCTGCGCGGCCCGGGAGCAGCGTGGCAGGGGCGTTATCCGCAGTCCGATATCCGGGTCTACGACGAGCTCGGCGAGTTCGGAGAGCGCATGCTCCCCTATTACGACTACCTCGTGATCTGGCAGGGGCTGTACACGGTGCATGGCGGCTCGATCGATTGGACGAACGACGGGCTTGGCATCGTCAGCTTCTCGAACGAGCTCTGGAACGGCGGTCAGTACTTCAACAGCCCTCTGCTTCAGGAGCAGCAGCAGGATCCGCGTCAGCCGATCAGTGGGCAGAGGTCGCGGTTCTTCTTCGACGACTTCCTGGAATTCGGCGATGAGTTCGTTGACTGGGCACCCTTCGATCATCCCCAGTTCGGGCCGGTCGAGTTGGGGGGATGGAAGAAGCTCAGCGGGCGCGTGAATCCACGCTTCATGAGCATGGAGCTCTTCCATCGCAACATGGCGTTTACGCTATACCACGCCGACATGATGCCGCTGATGTCCATGGGTGAGACTTCGGTCGAGCGTGTCGACGGAGACGTGTACCGCGTGCGAATCGACATCACCAACGAGCGTCTGATACCCACCATCACCGCCCGCGCCCAAGAGAACAACGTGGTGCGGCCGGACTTGATTACAGTCGACGGCGACGTCGAGATCATCGCGGTCGGCTGGGTAGCGGACAAGAATCGTCCCGGCCCTACGCAGCTCATCGATCAGGAGGAGTTGGACCGGATCATGGTGCGGAGCGGGCACGCGGGCCGGACCACGAAGACGATCGAGTATTTGGTGCGGGGTCGTGGCGACATGACTGTGACGTACTCGGCCCTGAAGGGGGGAACGGTCAGCGTGACCGTGGCGGTGCGCTAGAAGGCTGTTGAAGAAGTACGGTGGCTCGCACGCGGTGGGCTTGCGGAACGCCGCGGCTGGTCAGGCCCTTTGGAAGGATACAGATGAGGGCACGCATCAGACGTCAGTACATCGCGCTCCTTGCTACCGTGCTCATCGCGGGCTGCTCGGAAGCGAGTTCTGAGCCCGAACCGCAGCCGGAATCTCAAACCGGTTCGATCACGGTTTCGGTGGCGACCACGGGCCTCCCCCTCGACCCGGATGGATATACGGCCACTGCGAGCGCCGTGGTGCAGGAGGTCGACGTGAATGGCAGCGTGACGCTCACGGGCCTTTCGGTCGGATCGCACTCGGTCACGCTCGGAGGAATCGCGTCCAACTGCTCGGTGTCCGAGTCCAATCCCCAATCGGTGACGGTCGTCGCGAACGAGACCGCCACGGTGTCCTTCACTCTCGCCTGTATGCACATCACCGAGGACATGACGCTCCTCGCGACCGACCGCGAGGGCACGGTCTACGTCGTGGACGTAGCCAGAGGAGAGATGACCCGGCTCTTCGTTCCCGTTACGGACGACGGATCGGGCGCGATGGTGTCGATCGGCGTGATAAGCTCGATGGGCTGGGTGTGGGGGACGGAGCAGTGGTGGTTCGGCTTTGGAGGAAAAAGCGAGTGCTTCGGTTGCGTGCACACCTTCGACGCTGCGACGGGCGTCTCCACGTTTCTTTCCGATCCGGGTGAGACGATTAGCGCCGTCGCGGGGCTCGCGGTCCACCCGGTTACGGGAAGAGTCTACACGACGGTGGCGGACGGGAGTGGGGGTCTCTTCGAGCTCGACATGACGACTGGCTCGGTGAGCGAAGTCTTCTTCGGGCTCGGCGATGATAGTTCGGGCAAGGGGCTGACGTTTTCGAATGACGGCTTACTCTATATCGGCGGCAGTAACGACCTCATCGTGGTGGATCTCGACACGGAGGTGACCACGCCTCTCGGTGTTCCGGCGCTCACCGGATTCCCACCCTCTGTGATTAGCTCCACCATCCGCTCGATGGCCACACGCGAAAGCGACGGCACCGTGTTCGCGATCAGCCGAGTAAGTAGGCACCACCCGAGCTACCTCGCGACGGTAGATCGCGCGACCGCGGAGCTGACGCACGCCGCTTCGAGTGACGAGCCACTGGACGGGCTCGCGTACATTCCGACGAGACTCGTCGAGGCGGTGGCGCCGATCGACCCGTCCCGGATCGTGTTCGTCAGTGACCGGACAGGGAACCTGGATGTCTTCACGATGGACCCGCACGGCGGCAATCTCGTCCAGGTCACCGACGACGCCGCGGACGATGACGACCCGTCACTGTCTCCCGACCGCTCACAGGTCGCGTTCGCATCGGAGCGTGATGGGAACTGGGAGCTCTACGTGAAGAACGCCGATGGCTCGGGGACTCCGACCCGCCTTACGAACACGTCCGACGGCGAATGGGACGCGACGTACTCGCCGGATGGTTCGCGGATCGCCTTCCTGTTCGCACCGGTGGGCACCAACAACTGGGACCTGTACTCGATGGCTGCGGACGGCGCCGACATCGTGCAATTGACCGACAACTCCGAGTACGACGCGAATCCCGCATGGTCACCCGACGGCAGTCAAATCGTGTTCCAGTCCCAACTCGACGCTGATTGGGAGATCTATACGAC
>JADFLD010000152.1 GCA_022564535.1 Gemmatimonadota bacterium | reverse complement strand
CTAACTTCAAAACTGGGTAGGTTCCCAGCTTCAACTTACGCCTGCGGCCACCTGCCCTGTACATCAGAACGAACGTCTTCCGACCACTCTTCATCACTCGGACTCCGAAGGAGCCCGGGAAGGACGTGTCCCAATATTCCTCAAGAGTTTTCTCCGTACTCAGGTTCCTGAGTGACCTGTCTGTCAACTTCTTTCGCGGCACGTCCACCCCCTGTTTGGTGGAACCAATTTCATTTTGGTTCCATATTGGTTCCATTTTCCCCCGATATCACCCCAGTAGGGGCACGGGGAAAAAGTGCCTGTAGAGTGCCTCAGAAGTCGGGGAAAGTCGGGTATAGGCACTTTTTAAGTGGGGAAAGTCGGGTAACAAACCGTTATTCTATGCTAAATTCCCCGAAATGAGGGGATGCCAGTTCTGCTCACGGAGCAGTCGACGCGGAAGCGCGCCTCGCTGCATGTAGTGCGTGGGGAAAACGCGCTGGCAGAGCTCGATCCGGGCGGTCTCGAGGTGCTCGACGCCTCGCTCGAGGAATTCGTGGGAGCGATCAGGCGTGAGAACCGCACCCTGAAGCGAGCGCTTACGGACCCGCGGATTCTGAGCGGTATCGGCAACGCCCACTCCGACGAGATCCTCCTGTTTGCCGGCCTTTCGCCGCTGCAACGCACGCGCAACCTGGACGATGCTCAGCTCCAGCGGCTCTACACCGTGGCCCGCGACTCTCTCACCCAATGGACGGAGCGGCTACGGGCCGAGTTCGGTGACAGGTTCCCCACCAAGATCACCGCGTTCCATCCCGCCATGGCGGCCCACGGCAAGTATGGGGACCCGTGCCCGGTATGCGGGTCTCCCATCCAGCGCATCAAGTACGCGGACCGGGAGACGAATTACTGCGCGACGTGCCAGACGGATGGAAAAGTCCTGGCGGATCGCGGCATGTCACGCCTCTTGGGCGATGACTGGCCCCGTACGCTTGCCGAGCTCGAAGAGCTCTACTCGCGCTAGGCCGCTTCCCTCAACAGCCTGGCGGACGCAGTTGACCGAATCCTATCGAAGATATATCGTACGATACACTGTTCGATGCATTGTACGAGTAAGGGGGCGGGATGATGGGTTGCCACACGGGGAGCAGGAGACACCGCATGGACTTCGATTGGATCTTCGATTGGGATATGGGGATTGGACCCCGTCGACGCGGCCGCCATCGGCGGGGGCCAGGGCGTCGATTCTTCAAGCAGGGCGAGGTCCGCCTCGCGCTTCTCTCTCTTCTCGGGGACGATCCCGCACACGGCTACGAGTTGATGAAGCGGCTCGAGGAGCGCTCTGGCGGCATGTACAGGGCCAGCGCGGGGACGGTGTACCCGGTGCTACAGCAGCTTGAGGACGAGGGGCTGGTCAGGATCGAAGAGGCGGAGGGCAAGAAGGTCTACCACCTGACGGACGCGGGTCGGAAAGAGTTGCTGCTTCACGAGGAGGACGTCGAGCGCATCTGGAAGCGAGCCCATGGATGGAAGGACTGGGGCATGAACATGGGCCCCGAGACGGCAGAGATCTGGGGTAGCTGGGGACGCCTTTCCAAGGCTGCGTTCCGCGCCGCTACCCGCGCCGACTTCGAGGACACCGAGAAGGTCCGCCAAATTCTCGACCGAGCCCGAAAGGAGTTGGAACAGCTCTAGCCTCGGCGTTGCCGTCACGCCCGGTCTCCGTAGGTTGAGCTTCGTCGAGCCACCGACTTGCTCAGGGGAAAAGCGCTGAAGATCGCGAGCGGCAGGGTCCAACTCTCAGCGGTGAACTACCGCCGCGTCGCAGAGGAGGGCGGATTCCCGTTCACCGTGCCCGCGATCGCGACACTCGATCGCCTTGAACTGGATGCACCGGTCACACTCCTCGTAGGGGAAAACGGCACGGGCAAGTCGACCTTTCTCGAGTCGCTCGCGATCGCGACGCAGTTGCCTGCGGTGGGCTCGGCTGGGCCCGGGGCCGACGTCACGCTCGAGCCGCAGAGACGACTGGCGCGACGTCTGAAGCTGACGTGGAGAGGTCGCACGCACCGTGGTTTCTTTCTGCGTGCCGAGGACTTCTTCGGCTTTCAAAAGCGACTCGCGGTGCAACGGGCGGAGCACGAGGCCGAGCTCACGCGCATCGACTCCGAGCTGGCGGGATCCTCCGACTACGCGCGTCGACTCGCGAAGGGGCCGCACCGTGCCTCGATTGGGGCGATCCGGCAACGGTACGGTGAGAACCCGGATGCGCGTTCCCATGGCGAAGCGTTCCTGAATCTCTTCGCCGAGCGTCTGGTTCCTGAAGGACTGTATCTGCTCGACGAGCCCGAAGCCGCACTATCTCCACAGAGTCAGCTCGGCTTCATCGCCATGATCCGTGGAGCGCTCGGCACCGGGTCTCAGTTCGTGATCGCGACCCACTCACCCATGCTGATGGCGATACCGGGTGCGACGATCCTCACGTTCGACGATCCTCCGGTGCGGCAGATCGACTTCGAGGACGTGGAGTCCGTCACGCTCGTGCGCGACTTTCTGCAGGCGCCAGAACGCTACCTGCGCATGATCTGGGAAGGAGAGGAGTGAGCTCAGAAAAGCGCGATCCAGCCGCGCTCGACCTTCTTGCCGGCTTCGAGGTCCTGGACCACTTCGAGCGGTTCAGCCAGAAGAACGACATCTATTCACGGGCGTTCTGGGACCCGGACGTGCACTCCGATCGAACGGATCTGTTCTTCGAGACGTATCGCACGCCGCTGAAGAGGTGGAAAAGGGCCGAGGGCTTTGGGCAGAAAGACTACGCGCTGCGCAACGCGTCTTGGCACCTGCCGGACATCTTTGCCGAGCTCAAGGAAGACGAGAATCGTCGGGAAGGCTTCCTCGATCCGTTCACGATTCATCGGGAGGGTCCGACGGAACGGGTTCCGGTCGAGTCGTCGAGCGACATGAGTCTCGAGATCAAGCACGTGGCGAAGGTCTTCGGGGCGGACCTGGTGGGGATCACCGGATACGACGAACGGTGGGTCTACACGCACGCCTACTCGAGGCTCGGCGAAACGGAGAAGCCGCAGGAGCTGCCCGGCGACCTGCCGAACGTCATCGTGATCGCGCAGGAGATGGACCGCGACCTGATCGACACCGTGCCGTCCGCGCTGAGTGGAACGGCGACGGGTATTGGGTACTCCCGCGACACGCTCGTACTCCTGGGCCTGGCCCAGTATATCCGGAACCTCGGCTACAGGGCCGTTGCCACCATGAATGACACGGCGCTGGCGGTTCCTTACGCAATCAAGGCTGGCCTCGGGGAGTACGGGCGGCTCGGTCTGCTCATCACCCCGGAATTCGGGCCGCGGGTGCGAATCGGAAAGATCTTTACCGATCTCCCGCTGGTCCACGATCGACCCCGGTCCTTCGGTGTGACGAAGTTTTGTGAGACGTGTCGCCGGTGCTCGGATGCGTGCCCGGTGAACGCGATCCCGGACGGGCCGCCGACCGACGAGGTCTTCAACCGCTCCAACCTCGTTGGGGTCCGCAAGTGGACCGTAGATGCGGAGCCGTGCTTCCGCTTCTGGGTGAACCAGAACTCCGACTGCTCAATTTGCGTGCGTGTTTGCCCGTACAATCGTGACTTCTCGACCGTGTGGGCGCGGTCGTGGAGATGGCTCGCGGGAACGCGGTTTCGCCGAATCGCGCTCTGGCTGGCCGATGTCTTCGCGCCAGGCAGCCGCGTGAACCCCGAAAGCTGGTGGAGGAAGGGTGCGAAGCGTGTCTGACGCCGTGGACAGCGCACAGGAGGAGGTGACGCGGGGTCACGGTTTCGGCACGGCGCCCGTTTTCCTCGCGAGCGTGAGCACGATTCTCGGCGCCGTGATGTTCCTTCGCTTCGGATACGCCGTGGGCCATACCGGGCTCCTGGGTGCCCTGCTCATCGTATTGCTGGGGCATGCCGTCACGGTTCCGACCGCGCTCGCCATCGCCGAGATCGCGACGAACCGTCGGGTGGAAGGCGGGGGTGAGTACTTCATCATCTCCCGCTCCTTCGGCATCTCGATCGGTGGGGCGATCGGTATCAGCTTGTACTTGTCACAGGCGATCTCCGTCGCGTTCTACATGATCGCGTTCGCGGAGGCATTCCGGCCGTTGGCGGGATGGTTCGAGGAGACGTTCGGAATGGCCTTCGATCCGCGCATGGTGTCCCTGCCCGCGACCGTTGCTCTCGTGGCGGTCGTGCTACACAAGGGAGCGGATGTGGGGGTCAAGGCTCTCTGGGTCGTCGCGGGTGTCCTCGGGTTGTCCCTGGCGATGTTCTTTCTGGGTCACGCGCCCGACGATATGCGTCCCGATTCGATCGGCCTCTTTTCCGACCTGGCCGGGCCCGACTCCTTCATGCTCGTCTTCGCGATCGTATTTCCGGCGTTCACGGGAATGACGGCCGGCGTCGGACTCTCCGGAGATCTCGCCGAACCAAAGAAATCGATTCCGCTCGGAATCTTATCGGCGACGGCGGTCGGGATGATCGTGTACATCCTGTTGGTCCTCAAGCTCGCGACGTCGGCCGACGCGCAGACGCTGAGCGACGACTACCTCATCATGAGCCGCATCGCGGTGTGGGGCCCCATTATTCCGATCGGGCTGGCGTGCGCTACCATGTCCTCGGCGATCGGTTCGATACTGGTCGCGCCTCGCACTCTTCAGGCGATCGGCGCCGACGAGGTCATACCCAACGCCCGCCTGAACTCCTTCGTGTCCGTGGGTGTGGGAGATGCCAGGGAGCCACGAAACGCCACTTTGGTCACGTCTGTGATCGCGATCGTCTTTGTGCTCCTCGGGAGCGTGAATCTCGTCGCCCGGATCGTCTCGATGTTCTTCATGGTCACGTATGGAGCGTTGTGCGCGATCTCGTTCCTGGAGTACTTCGCAGCACGTCCCTCGTACCGGCCGAGCTTCCGATCCAAGTGGTATGTGAGCCTGTTTGGCGCCGGGATGTGCCTCGTGCTGATGCTCCAGATGGACTTGCTTTTCGCGATGGGCGCCATCGCACTCATGGCAGGCCTCTATTCGATGATCCGGCGAGGCCGCAAAGGAGTCGACGACCTCGCACAGATCTTCCACGGCGTGATGACGCAGGCGACGCGGTATCTCCAGATCCGGTTGCAGAAGATGCGTCCGGACGATTGGCGGCCGAGCGTGATCATGATCTCGCCGCGCACGTTCGATCGAACGGCCCCGGTGCAGCTGCTCGAGTGGCTCTGCAACCGGTACGGCTTCGGAACCTACTTCCACTACATCGAAGGGAAGCTCACCGAGGAGAATTTCAGGGAGAGTCAGGCCGTGCGGGATCGGCTCGTTCAGGCGATGAGCGAGCGGAAGGGCGCGATCTACATGGACACGATGATCAGCCCTTCGATGACCTCTGCGTTGGCGCAGAGCCTGCAAATGCCCGGTGTGTCGGGGATGGCGAACAACACGCTGCTGTTGGAATTTGGTCGTCACGACGGGGCTGAGGTACTCGATGAGGTGGTGAGCGGGATGCTCATGGCCGGCGTGCCCCGGATGAATCGTCTCGTGCTCAGGCACGGGGAGAACTTCTTCGGAACGCGGAAGAGCATTCACGTGTGGCTCACGTGGCACGACGCGCGTAACGCGAATCTGATGATCCTGCTCTCGTACATTCTGTTGGGGCACCGCGACTGGTACGGGGCGGAGGTGAGCCTGTTCGCGGCCTATCCGCACAGGGAGGTGAAGGAGCGTGCCGAAGAGATCCACGGGATGATCTCGGAGGGGCG
>JADFLD010000151.1 GCA_022564535.1 Gemmatimonadota bacterium | reverse complement strand
ATGTGCGCTGGCTTCCCGCTGTATGAGGAGTTCGCGGAAGGGGCGTAACGTACGATGGCCGAGCGGGTCACGACTGGCGCCGGCCCTTCGGGGGGGCCACATTTCGGCTATGACCGAACTGCGATTCGCCGACGAAGTATTCGAGCAGCTCCAGGAGAGGAATCCGCGCTTTCACGTGCGCTCCTACCTGTTTGTGCTGCAGGCTCTGCATTCGGTCATCCGGTCTCTTGACGAGCCTCGACACATTTCGGGGCGAGAACTCACCGAAGGCGTTCGAGAGTTGGCGATCAGCCAGTACGGTCCCCTCGCCAGGACCGTGTTGGAGCACTGGGGAATCCATGAGACCGAGGACGTCGGTCGCGTCGTATTTGCGATGGTGGAGCAGGGCATCCTCATCAAACAGGACGAGGACCGACCCGAGGACTTCGCGGATCTGTTCGACTTCGAGGAGGCATTCGAGTTGAACTATCCCTGGGCAGCCGGACCCTGAACGCAGGAACCCGCCCCCGCGGCGGGTCGCAGACCAAGACAGGCTCGGCGCGGCCGAGCAATCCGACGATTTCGATCGTCACGACGCCCATGGGAGGGGATGGACATGGTGGAGGACAACGGGTTTCCTCAGTGCCTGAAGTGCGGCAACGGGATTCTGCTTCCGCTTTCCGATTACGGCCGGGATGGAGCGCCGATTACGTACAAAGCTTGGGTTTGTTCACATCCGGACTGCGGCTTCAACATCCGAATCGACAACGGCGAGATCACGCTGGGACGCCAGATCGGACAGAGCTTCAAGTAGCGCGGTCCACCGCACGGCGGTCATGGGCTGCCGGGCGGACGGCGGTCGTTCAACCTCCGCGTGAAGGCGCATGACGGTTCGATTCCCCTTGCTACGTCCCTTCTCCAGGGGCGATGTGTGGGCTCAGACCGCCGTTGAGGCAGCGTCCTTCGATGCTCGTGCGATCCACGAGACCGGCGTTCCCCAGGCGGTGCTCATGGAGAACGCCGGGCGGTCGGCGGCAGCTGTCCTGACCCGCCTCTTCGACGGCTCTTCGGTGGTTGGCTTCATCGGGTCGGGTAACAACGGAGGCGACGCGCTCGTCGCGTTGCGCACGCTTCAGAGTTGGGGATATAGCGTGCGCGCGATCCTCGTCGCCGACAGGGACGGGACCGATCCCCTTGCCCACGGTTGGCCCGTGGAGGTCGTGTCCGACACCCAGCTCGACGAATCGGGCTGGCGCGAGGCGCTTGCGTGGGCCGATGTCTTGATGGACGGCGTTCTGGGTACGGGCGCGCGCGGGGCGCCACGGCCGAGGCAGGCCGAAGCGATCGAGCGGGTGAACGACAGCGGATGCCCGGTGATGGCGCTCGACGTGCCTTCGGGCATCGATGCCACGACGGGAGAGGTTCCTGGAAGCGCGGTCCGGGCCGACGTGACTGTCTGCTTCGGGGCACCGAAGCTCGGCGCCCTCTTGCATCCGGCGCGTGCTCTGGTCGGCCGGCACGTCACCGTGGAGATCGGATTCCCTCCTCTCGACAAAGAAGACGCGTCGGTTCGGGTCGTGACGCCGCAGTGGGCTCGGGCCCAACGGCCGCGGCGCGGTACCGACACGCACAAGAATCGGGTGGGACGCGTGCTCGTCGTGGGTGGGCAGGTCGGGATGGCCGGTGCGGTGGTTCTCGCGGCGCGTGCGGCGTTCCATAGCGGCGCGGGCCTCGTTCGCGTCTGCTCGGCGCCCGGCACCCGTGACGCGATCCAGGCGGCGCTTCCGGAGGCGATCCACCTCGAGCGAGGGGACGTGTCTGCTCTCGATGACGCCCTCGCCAACAGCGACGCCGTCGTCGTGGGCCCGGGACTCGGAACGGACCACGACGCGCGGTCAACGCTGACGCAAGTGACCGAATCGGGATCGACGCCGCTCTTGCTCGACGCCGACGCGCTGAATCTCGCGGCGCTGTCCGTGATCGATCTCGCCGCGATCGGTGCGTCCCGTCCCGTACTCATTACGCCCCATGTGGGTGAGATGTCCCGTCTCGTCGCGGAGGAGGAATGGGGGGCGGAGGCGACGGCGGCCGGCCGGGTCTCGACCGCGAGGGCGGCCGCCGATCGGTTCGGCTGTACCGTCCTGTTCAAGGGGGCGCCGAGCGTCGTGGCAGGCCCCGGAGGTCCCATCACCATCGACACGCAGAGTTCTTCCGACCTGGCGGTCGCGGGCATGGGCGACACGCTCGGGGGCGTGTGTGGGGCCCTGCTGGCCCAAGGAGTCGAACCGGTCACTGCGGGCGCTCTGGGGCTTTACCTTTCAGGACGTGCTGCGCGCATCGCTGGACGGGGGGCCGGACTCACGCCATCTGATGTCGTGCGCTGGCTGCCGGAAGCACTGACGGAGGCGGGCGCGAGCAGCACGGATCTCGATCTTCCGTTCGTCACCTTCGACGCCGACCCGGCTCGGTAGTGGGGCGCTGAACCAATGACCCATCTTGGCACAAAGAGTGTGCGGCTCGGTCCGGGTGCGGAGTTCGACGTCATCCGTGGGTTTATCGACGCGGCCGCCGACTTGCCGCTGGAGGTCAGGGTCGGCCCCGGCGACGACGCCGCCGTGCTCGAGGGCGGCTGGGTCGTCAGCACGGACCTCTCTGTCGAGGATGTGCACTTCCGGCGCGCGTGGTTGACCGAATCGGAGATTGGCTACCGGGCGGCCGCGGTCGCGATCTCGGACATCGCCGCCATGGCCGCGACCCCGGTTGCGTTGCTCGTTTCCATTGCCGCGCCGCGGGGTGGGGCGGTCGATATCGAGGCGGTCCATGCCGGAGTGAGGGCTGCCGCGCGGTCCGTGGGCGCCGCGGTCATCGGCGGCGACCTGTCGAGCTCGCCAGGCCCCCTGATGCTGGACGTCGTCGTACTCGGCCGTGCGGCCTGGCCGGTGCAGCGCGACGGGGCGAAGCCGGGCGACCAGGTGTGGGTCACGGGCTCGCTCGGAGCGAGCGCCGCCGCGGTACGGGTGTGGGAGGCGGGCGAGGAGCCCGCGCCGGCCCTGCGCTCCGCCTTCGCGACGCCGACGCCTCGCGTCGCCGCGGCGTGCTGCCTGGTCGAGCACGAAGTCGTCGACGCGCTGATCGACGTCTCTGACGGTCTCGTGGGAGACGCGGGTCACATCGCCGCTGCTTCGGGGGTGCAGATCACGATCGAAGTCGAGCGGGTGCCGGTGGCTGAGGCTGCTGTCGAGGCGCTCGGCGTCGAAGGCGCTCTCGAGGCAGCCCTTCACGGGGGCGAAGACTACGAGCTCTGTTTCGTCGCCGATCCCGACGTCGTCGATCCTCAGTACTTTCTGGACCGACACGGGATTCGGGTCACCCGTGTCGGGACGGTTTCCGAGGGTGAGGGCATCTGGCTCGAGTCCGCCGACGGGGAGCGCCAAGCGGCGCAGCGCGGCGGGTTCGACCATTGGCAGGGAGATCGCTGATGCTACGATGGCTGTATGTGATGATCACCATTGCGCCTGTGACGCTGTACCACGGGTTGACGATGCTCTGGGCCGTATACCGACGGTCGCCCAAAGCGTCGTGCGTCTGCGAAGACTCCCCGAGGCGGTGGGCGAGGTTCATCCTCAGGCGCTCGGGTACGGTCGTGGTAATGGAGAACGAACGGGTCATCGATCCCGACCAAGCGCAGATCCTCGTGGTCAACCACACTTCGTGGTTCGACGTCCTCGTACTCATCGCGTACTTGCCCGGTCGGTCGATTTTCGTCGCGAAGAAAGAGCTCGAGAGAATCCCCCTCTTCGGACGTGCCGTACGCGCCTGCGGCCACATCTTCATCGATCGACGCGACCGAAACAAGGCGCGCGACTCGCTGACGCTCGCGAGAAAGAGTTTGGAAGATGACCGTCCTACCATCATCATGTTTCCGGAGGGAACCCGATCCCCGACCGGTGAACTTCAGAGATTCAAGAAAGGAGCCTTCGTCCTGGCCATCCAGGCCGGCGTCGATGTGGTTCCGGCCGCGATTTCGGGGTCGCGAGAAGTCATGAGGAAAGGGTCCTTTCGGATTCGCCCGGGCACAATTCGGGTGCGCTTCGGAGAACCGATCAGTGTCGAGGGACTCGGCATCGAGCAAAGAAACGAACTGACCGCGCGGGCACGGGAGGCTCTCTTGGGTCTTCAGTCCATCGCGCGGTAGCGATCCGAACCAACGCGAGGAGGAGACATGTCGGCCATCGTCGGAGTGCGGGGGCGTGAGATTCTCGACTCGAGAGGGAATCCCACCGTGGAGGCCGAAGTGACGTTGGCGACCGGAGTCCGGGGACGGGGGGCGGTTCCGTCCGGTGCGTCGACCGGGGCCCACGAGGCAGTCGAGCTCCGTGACGGAGATCGGGACCGATATCTGGGCAGAGGCGTCTTGAAGGCGGTGGCCAACATCAACACGCAGATCGCCGACGCGATCCGTGGTTTTGAGGCCCGTGAGCAGCTCGATATCGATCGGACGATGATCGAGTTGGACGGAACCCCCAATAAGCGGAACCTCGGAGCGAACGCGATTCTCGCCGTTTCGATCGCGGCCGCCCGCGCGGCGGCGCTGGAGAATCACACGCCGCTCTGGCGCTACCTGGCGGAGGGCGGAGATCCCGACCTGCTCCCCGTTCCGATGATGAACATATTGAACGGCGGCGCCCATGCGCCGAACAACGTCGACATCCAGGAGTTCATGGTGATGCCGATCGGCGCCGAGACGTTCTCTGAGGGTCTCAGGATGGGCGTCGAGGTATTCCACCAGCTGAAAGAGGTGTTGTCCGCTCAGGGCAAGAGCACCGCAGTGGGGGACGAGGGCGGTTTCGCGCCCGACTTGGCGAGCAACGAAGAGGCGGTCGAAGTCGTGCTCCAGGCGATCGAGAAGGCCGGGTATCGGCCCGGCGAGGATCTCGTCATCACCATCGACGCCGCGGCGACGGAGTTCTTCGAAGACGGCGAATATGTCTTCCATTGGTCCGGAGGTGAGCGCCGCGACGCAGCCGGAATGGTTGAGTTTTGGAAGGATTGGGTGGCAAAGTATCCCATAGGCTCCATCGAGGACCCGCTGGACGAGAACGATTGGCACGGCTGGAAGGCGATCACGGAGGCGTTGGGCGATGAGGTTCAAATCGTCGGAGACGACATCTTCGTGACCAACCCCGACCGCCTCGACCAGGGGATCCGCGACGGCGCCGCGAATGCCATTCTGATCAAGGTGAATCAAATCGGTACCCTGACCGAGACGCTCGAGACGATGCGCCTGGCCCGTGAGGCCGGATACAGGTGTGTCGTGTCCCACCGGTCTGGCGAGACCGAGGACACGCTGATTGCCGATCTCGCGGTCGCTACCCGCGCGGGTCAGATCAAGACCGGAAGCGCGAGCCGAACGGACCGCGTCGCGAAGTACAATCAGCTACTCCGCATCGAAGAGAAGTTGGGGGACGCGGCCCGATATCCCGGTCGAGACGTCTGGAAGAGCTAGAGAGGAGCCATGAGGGACAAGCTCAAGCGAGCGATCGTACCCGCCCTGCTGGTCGTCGCCGCCTACTACGCCGTTTTCGGTGGGGAATACTCGGTCTTCGACCTGCGCGCGGCGCGGGCATCTGTGGAGTCTGCGCGCGAGGAGCTTGCGGAGATCCACCGCCAGCCCGACTCACTCGAGGCGTGGGCTGACTCGTTGAAGTCCGACCCTGCCACGCTCGAGCGGATCGCCCGCGAAGAATACGGGATGATCCGTGAAGGCGAGACCCTGTACCGGTTCGTCGACGGCGAGGCCGCCATCGCCGCCGACACCGTCCGGGCGCCGA
>JADFLD010000150.1 GCA_022564535.1 Gemmatimonadota bacterium | reverse complement strand
GTTTCCTTGCTCAGCTCGGGCGTAACCTCGATTGAAAAATGCCTTTGGAGAACGGGGATCCAACCGAATCACCATGTCGAAGTCAGCGATGGCGCTGTCGTACTCTTTTCTCTTCGCCCGGATGACACCTCGCCCGAAGTAAGCCTTCACGTCGTTGGGGTCGATCCGGATGGCCTTCGAAGGGCTGTGGAGCGGTGCGTCGCTCTGATACTCGCCACCGCCGGGGGTGAGGTCGATGGTCCGCTGCTCGACTGCTGCCCGGTAGAGTTCGAGCCCGAAGTCGTCGATCTCAGGCTCTCGCGGATCGAACGCCTGCTCGGCATCCCGTTCGAGCCCGGATACGTGAAGGAGCTCCTGGAACCCCTCGGCTTCGTCGTCGAGGGAGCAACGGACGGCACGCTCCACGTGCGCGTTCCGGGGTATCGCAGCTACGACGTGAAGCGAGAAGTCGACCTCATCGAGGAGGTCGCGCGCACCCACGGTTACGACGCGTTCCCGTCTGACCTCGGCCCTTCTCGTCCCGGGTCCGTGCCGGACGACCCGATGTTCCTGCTCGAGGACGAGTTGCGCGCGGCCCTCGTTCGCCATGGACTCTTCGAGGCCCATACGCCGGCCTTCGCGCCCCCCGGCGAAGGAGACGTCGAAGTCGCCAACCCATTGGCGACGACCGAGCCGTTCATGCGGCGGGCTCTGCTGCCCGCGCTCCTGCGGCGCGTCGAGTACAACCTGGCACGTGGCAATCGAGACGTGCGTCTCTTCGAGATCGGCACCTCGTTTCACAAGGCCGGCCCGGGAGAACCTCCCCGGGAGGAAACGCACGTTTGTGCCGTCCTCACCGGCCGGCGGGAGCCGCCGCATTGGTCTCGTGCCGATGAGCCTGTGGCCATATGGGACCTCAAGGCACTCCTGGAGGACGTTGCCGAGCGGGCCTACCGAGGTCGAGTGACGATCTCCGCCGGAGCACCCGAGGACTCCCTGCTGGACCGGAACAGGGCGTTTGTCGCGACCGACACGTCCGGACGAGTCGTGGGTCACGGAGGGCGTGTGGCCGACGGAGTCGTAGACGCTCCGGCGTGGGCCGGCGACGTATGGGTGCTCGAGGTCGTGTTGCCCGCGGACGTCCCACCGCCCGCGGTGTCCACCCACGTTCCCCTGCCGCAGTACCCGGCCACGGAACGCGATCTGGCGCTCCTCGTGCCGGACGGGGTGGACTCCGATTCCGTCTCGCGGGTGATCCGCTCGACCGCTGGCGCGGAACTGGAGGCGCTCGAGCTCTTCGACATCTACGACGGCGAAGGTATTCCTGAAGGTACGCGGTCGCTTGCCTTCCGCTTGCGCTTCCGGTCGTTGAAGCGGACCCTCAAGGACAAGGAGGTCGACCGCAGCGTGACCTCCGTACTGCAACGCCTCGGGGAGGAACTCGGTGTCAAAGCCCGCGGATAACCGGGGAGCCTCGGAGGAGGCGGCGTTCGCCGTCTTGGAGGGGGCTGTGGGTCGAGCTCTCGATCGCTTGACGAGCATGACCCAGCGCGTGCGGTCGGCCGAGGCCAAGAGCGCTGAGCTCTCGGAGCTCGTGAAGCGTTTTACCGGCGACGACGCAGAGGCCGGACGGATGTTGAGCAGGCTCAAGCGGCTGGAAGCCGAGAACGGCGATCTTCGCCGGCGACTCGACGAAGGGCGCGCCGGGGTCGAACGCATGATCGCCCGAATCAGCTTCTTGGAGAATCAGGGATGAACGCTCAGAAAACATCCGTCACGGTTCGGATCGCCGGAGAGGAGCACACGATCCGTGCGAGCGCTGAGCCGAGCTACACGCGCAGGTGTGCGGCATTGGTCGACGACCGCATCCACGAGATCCGGGTTCAAGCCGGCTTTATCGAGGGGCACAAGGCCGCCATCCTCGCCGCGCTCTCCATTGCCGACGAGTACTTCCAGGCGCAAGAGGATCTCGAGCGGCTCCGCGGCGACTTGAGCGGTCGGGCGATGAAGCTCGCCGAGCGAATCGCACGAGCCGTGCCCGCAGGTGCTGACGCCGACTGACCCGCGCTTGCGTCGGACTTCGCACGTAACTTATTCTGAGCCCGTTAGCTACGATGCCCACCTTCGGCCGCGGTACGGTCGATTTAGGAGTTTGATATATGATCACCCCGCCAATGGTGGCGGCGGCGGTCGGACTCGTCCTCGGTGCGCTGCTTGGTTTCGCGATGGCTCGAAACCGAGAGAGGGCACGGCAGGCGCTGGAAGTAGAGAGAGGACAGGACGAGGCCTCCCGCATCCTCAAGCGGGCCGAGAGCGAAGCAGAGGACGCCCGCAGGGCCGGTGAACTCGCGGGGCGGGAAGAAGGATTCCGCCTTCGGGATGCTTGGGAAAAAGAGGAGAACCGCCGCAGGGAAGAGGTCGAACGGACCGAGCGACGTGCAGAGGAAAGGGGGGACGCGGCCGTCCGCCAGTTCGACCGCGTGAATACGCGAGAGGAAGAGCTCGAGGCCCGATCCGAACAGCTAAGCGCGAGCGAGGTGCGTCTTCGCCAGGAGATGGAGGAGACCACCCGCCGGAACGCCGAATCGCGCCAGCGACTCGAACAAGTCGCTGGGTTGAGCGCGGAAGAAGCGAAACGCGACCTCATCGACGACCTCCATGACGCGGCGAGGGCGGAGGCAGCCAACTCCCTTCGCGAGATCAAGGAACAGGCACACCGGGAAGCCGAACGGGAGGCGAAGAAGATCGTAGCCCTCTCCATTCAGCGCATGGCCGCCGACCTTACCGCCGAAACCACGGTCTCCGTCGTGCATCTTCCCTCCGACGAGATGAAGGGACGCATCATCGGTCGAGAGGGACGCAACATTCGTTCTTTCGAACAGGCCACGGGCGTCGATGTCATCATCGACGACACACCCGAGGCGGTGGTTCTCTCCGCATTCGATCCGGTCCGCCGAGAAACCGCGCGCATCGCGCTCGAGCGCCTCGTCGAGGACGGGCGCATTCATCCGGGCCGCATCGAGGAGGTCGTCGAGAAAGCCGCCGCCGAGGTAGAGCGCACGATGGTCGAAGCGGCGGAGGAGGTTCTCTACGAGCTCGGCCTCCACAACATCCATCCCGAGATCGTGAAGACACTGGGGCGTCTGCGCTTCCGCACTTCGTATGGTCAGAACCAACTCCAGCATTCGCGCGAGGTCGCGCTCCTGGCCGCCTCCATGGCGTCGGAGATGAAGCTCGACGTTCAGGGCACCAAGAGGGCGGCGATCCTCCACGACGTGGGCAAGGGCATGACCCACGAGCACGAAGGAACGCACGTGGAGCTGGGCTATCGCCTCTGCAAGAAGCACGACGAGACCGCGCTCGTCCTCAACGCCATCCGTGCACACCACGACGAGGAGCCCCACTTCTTCGCCGAGACGTTTCTCGTCACCGCGGCCGACGCGATCAGCGGCTCGAGGCCGGGTGCCAGGCGGGAGATGTTCGAGGGGTACGTCAAGCGCCTCGAGAAGCTCGAGGAGTTGGCCATGGAGCATCCCGGCGTGGCCCGCTGCTTCGCAATCCAGGCCGGCCGGGAGCTCCGTGTGATGGTCGAGCCGGAGAAGGTCAGCGACGCCGAGATGGCGCAGATTTCGGAGAGCGTCGCTCGAAAGATCGAGAGTGAGTTGCAGTACCCAGGGCAAATCAAAGTCGTGGTCATCCGCGAGACCCGTGCCGTGGACTTCGCAAGGTAGAGATATGAGCGCCCAAATCATTTCGGGACGAGAGATCGCCGACGAGATCCGCGCCGAACTGAGCGAGCGGGTGGCAGCGCTCAAGGCCGACTCCGGTGTCATACCGGGGCTCGCCACGGTACTCGTGGGCGAAGACCCAGCTTCGCAGATGTACGTCGGCATGAAGAACAAGGCTGCCGCCGCGATGGGCATCGAGTCGAAGCAGATCACGTTGCCGGCAGATACGTCGGAGGCTGAACTGCTCGGCATCGTCGGGGGCCTGAACGCCGATCCCCGGGTTCACGGCATTCTCGTCCAGCTTCCTCTTCCCGACGGCATCGACGAGGGCAAGGTCATCGAGGCGATCGATCCGTCCAAGGACGTGGACGGCTTCCATCCCATCAGCGTGGGGCGCCTGGCGACCGACTCGGGTGACTTTTTCGCGCCGTGCACACCGGCCGGTGTGGTCGAGATGCTGCTTCGGAGCGGCCATGACCCCGACGGCCAGCACGTCGTCATCGTCGGTCGCTCGAACATCGTCGGCCGTCCGCTCGCGTCGCTCCTGCTGCGCAAGGCTCCGGGCGGTAACGCCACGGTCACCGTGACCCACTCCCGCACCCCGGATCTCGGCGCCGTCACGCGAACCGCCGACATCCTCGTCGTGGCCATGGGACGTCCGGAGATGATTACCGCGGAGATGGTGAGCCCGGGCACGGTCGTCATCGACGTTGGAACGAACCGGGTCGACGACCCTAGTCGTGAGCGCGGATACCGCGTCTGCGGCGACGTGCTCTTCGACGAAGTGAAGGAGGTCGCCGCCGCGATCTCCCCGGTCCCGGGTGGAGTCGGCCCCATGACGATCACGATGCTCCTGGCCAACACGGTGAAGTCGGCTGCACTCGCCGCGGGCGCCGCGGTCTGATTTCTTGACCGACGACGAGAGCCTCGACCTGTTCGACGACGTGGAGGACGTACGGAAGTCGGACCCTGGCGCCACGCTCGAGGGCGAGCCGGCGGCGTCTGGCGAAGCCTCACCCAAGGTGTGGTCGGTCTCACAGGTGAATCGGGCCGTTCGCGCGCTTCTCGATGATAGCGTCGAGCCGCACTGGGTCGGAGGGGAAGTGGGGAGCTGGACGCGCTCCCGAGCCGGGCACTGCTACTTCACGCTCAAGGACGATCGGGCGCAGCTTCGGGCTGTCATGTTCAGTCGGGAGGCTCGCCTCCTGCCTACCGACCCGGACGAGGGCATGCAGGTGCGTGTCTTCGGCGATCTCACGCTCTACGAAGCTCGAGGCGACTACCAGATGGTGGTGCGGCGCCTTGAGGTCGAAGGATCCGAGGGCCTGTGGCGCCTCGCGTTCGAGAAGCTCCGTGCCAAGCTGGACGCCGAGGGGCTCCTCGCCAGTGAACGGAAGCGCCCGCTTCCGCGATATCCGGCGTGCGTTGGGGTGGTGACGTCACCGACCGGCGCCGCCTTGAAGGACATCACGTCGGTCTTGAGAAGGCGCGCTCCCTGGACTCGGGTCGTGATGTCGGGCACACGCGTGCAGGGCGAGGGAGCCGCGCTGGAAATCGCGGCCGCGCTGGAGCGGCTGTGCGCTTCGGGACTCCCCGACGTGATCATCATCGGCCGAGGTGGGGGCTCCGTGGAGGATCTCTGGGCTTTCAACGAAGAACCCGTCGCCCGGGCGATCGCGGCCTCGGAGATTCCCGTCGTTTCCGCGGTAGGGCACGAAATCGACGTGACGATCTCGGATCTCGTCGCCGATGTTCGGGCACCGACGCCGTCCGCCGCCGCCGAGGCGGTGGTGCCCGATGCCGTCGTCCTCCTGGAGCAACTTCGCAAGATTCCTGAGCGCCTCAGCCGTGGTCTGCAGCGCGCGGCCGATCGCCGGCGCGCGCGCGTGGCCGAGGGCCTCCAGCGTTTGGCCCGGGCCATGGAACGGAGACTGGGCCCGGCCCGACAAGCGCTCGATCTGGGGGCCGGACGCCTCGAGCGCCGGGCCTCGGGCCTCACGGAGCGAAGGAGAGCGCGGCTGGTGGGGCTCGCGGGTCGTCTGGAGGCACTCTCGCCCCTGGCGACTCTCGCCCGGGGCTACTCGGTCGCTCGCACGACAGAAGGGCGGGTGTTACGAAGGG
>JADFLD010000149.1 GCA_022564535.1 Gemmatimonadota bacterium | reverse complement strand
CCTCCCCTAGATGACGTTCCATGAACTCGACCTTCTTGAGCGCCACCGAAGCCCGCTCCGCTTCTTCGGCGGCCCGTTCACGCGCGCTGCACAGCTCCGCCCAGGCCGTCAGGCCTCCTCTGTCATCGTACGGCTGCGCGGCACCGTGGACGAAAACCCGCGTGACGACACGGTGAACGACGAGGTCCGGATATCGGCGGATCGGCGACGTGAAGTGGAGGTAGCCACGCGAGGCGAGTCCGAAGTGACCGAGGTTCTCCGTGTGATACCGGGCCTTCTTCAGGGAGCGAAGGATGAGGGTATTTACGAGCATCTCCTCTTCTCGCCCCTTCACCACGCGAAGCAGGTCTCCCAGGTCGCTGGGTTTCAATGACTTACGCCGAGGGACCTTGAGTCCGAAGCCCGCCAACGTTTCCGCCAGTGCCTCCACCTTCTCACGAGCCGGGGGTTCGTGCACGCGATAGAGCACGGAGAGGTCCGCCGATTCCATGTCGTTCGCGACGACCTCGTTCGCGAGGATCATGTAGTCCTCGACGAGGCGGTGGCTCCCGAGACGCTCGCGCCGCTGGATGTCGATCGGAATCCCCTTGGTGTCGAGAACGACCTTTGCCTCGGGCACGTCGAAATCGAGAGCACCGCGCGCGAACCGCTCGGCACGCACTCGACGCGCCCGGTCGTCGAGCGCGCGCAGCGCGCGGTCGACATCGGACGAAACCGAGCCTCGCCCGTCCAGCACCTCCTGTGCCTGTTCGTAGGAGAGCGCATGACGACATTGAATGAGCGTGCGCTCGTACCGCCGCGATGCCACGCGCCCGCCCGGGTCCAGCTTCATGAACAAGGAGACTGCGAACCTCGGCTCGCCTGGGTGAAGCGAGCAGACATCGTTGGACAGGACCGCTGGAAGCATCGGAATCGTGCGGTCGACGAGATACACGCTGGTGCCGCGCGCCCGGGCCTCGACGTCGACGGGCGTGTCGGGTTGCACGAAGTGCGAAACATCCGCGATATGTACGCCGACTTCCACGAAGCCGTCCTCTTGCTCCGTCAGGGAAAGCGCGTCGTCATGGTCCTTCGCGTCGGCCGGGTCGATGGTGAAACAGAGGAGGTCGGTGCGGTCCACTCGGTCAGCGCCCTCCTCGTCAGCCCCGGACTTCGCCGCCGCCTCCGCCGCGAAGGTGACCTCGGGAGTGAATTCGAGGGAGAGCCCATACCCATGCGCGACCGCAAGAACGTCCACACCCGGATCGGACAACTTCCCCAGAACCTGCTGGATCGTACCCGAGGGACTCACGCGCCCTTCGCCGTACGATACGAGGCGCACTACCACAACCTGCCCGTCCTTTGCGTCGCCCTCATCGGCGCTCGCTACGAGGACATCGCGGTTGAGCCGGACATCGAGCGGAACCACATACGAGAAGCGCCGGCCGGAATGAAAAATTCCGACCA
The DNA here is from genome assembly GCA_022564535.1 of Gemmatimonadota bacterium. The sequence continues at coordinate 4,404 of JADFLD010000149.1, read as the reverse complement.
CGGTCTTGCGCGCGCGTACGAGAACCCGGATGACGCTCCCCTCCCGGCTGCGACCGCGTGGCCTGCGCTCGATGCGGACGACGACCCTGTCTCCGTCCATGGCGGTGGCGAGTCTCTGGGCCGGGACGAAGACATCGTCGCCACGCTCATCTGGCCGGACGAACCCGTCACCCTTGCGGGTGAGGGAGAGCGTCCCGGTCACGAGATCGAGTTTGGCCGAGACCGCGTAGCGGTGCCCCTTCACCCGATAGACCTTGCCCGCCCGCTCAAGACCGGTCAGGAGGCGGCGGAACCTCCTGTATTCAGCTGCGGCGATTCCGAGAGCTTGGGCGAGCTCCTTCGCCTTGAGCGGCCCCCGCTCGGACGCACCGAGCGCACCGAGCACGCGGCCCTCGAGGTCTTGGCCTGAGTGCTCCCCGCGCGAGCGCCCCTTTCGGCGTGGCGTCATCCGGCATCGCCCATCGTTCCCGTGAGAAGCCATGCGACGATCAGGGGAGCCCGCCGCATCAGAAGGCGATGGAAAACGAAACGTGGATCGGCTCGGTCTTACCGGTGATCACCGAAATCGCGAGCGACTTGGCGATCGACAGGTCGAACCGCTCATAGCGAAGTCCGAGCCCCACGCGCCCGCCGTCTTGCTGAGCCAACTCGGACCAGACGTACCCGGCCCTCAGAGAAAGCTCGTCCCCCTGCCCGGCCGTGAGTTCCGTTCCGACGTAGACGGACATCGAGCCCAACGCCTTCAGCCTGTCTTCGAACTCCACCGCGAGCCAGCCTCGGAGATCCTCCGCGTCCGTGAAGGCCGCGACCAGGTCGTACGCGACCGCGACGCGAATTCGGGCCGGTAGCGGATCGGCCTGCTCGGCATTCTCCACTTGCAGACTCGGACCGAGGTGGGCGACCATCGCACCGATTCGAAGCCGCTCGGTGGGTCGGCCCTGCAGACCGGCATCGACGGCGTACGTCGTCGCGGTGGTTCCCTCATCCGGACAGATGCCGCGGCACGCCAGCTGGAATCGTATGACCTTGAAGTTCACTCCGGCGGAGAGGCCGTCGGTGAGGCGGGTGGCGGCGGACAGAATGCCCACGTGGTTCCGGAGGGTGATGCTCCCTATGTAGTTACCGAACTCGTCGGTTCGGTCGATATCGCCGGCGTCGAACAATACGTACGAGGCCCCGACCGTACCTACGCTCGGGTTGGCCCACAGCACGCTCACCGCGGTCGCGGTACTCACGACGTGATCGCCCACGATAAAAACGGCCTGTCCGCGGTCGACGCCGGCGAGGCCAGCGGGATTCCAAAACGCGCCTTCCGCTCCCTCGACCCAGGTCATCGCACGGCCGAGCGACACGCCCCGTGCGCCCACGGGGAGAAGAAGGAACAGTGCTCCCTCCACGGTGTCATCGGGCCCGCCTTGAGCCGCCGCCCCCGGCGCCATGAGAAACAGGGCGGAGAGCAGAAGTGCAAGGAACGGTTCAGCGACTTTCGGTCTCATCCTCGGCCGGGATTCGGAATCCAAGTTGATTCAGGTACGCCCTGTTCTTACGCCACGACTTGAGCGGTTTTACCCAGAGATCGAGATACACGGACCGGCCTAGAAAGTGCTCGATCTTCACGCGAGACGCCTCGCCCAAGGCTCGGATCGCGGCACCCCTCTTGCCGATGAGCATGCCCTTCTGGGATTTCCTCTCAAAGTAGATGTTTGCCTGGATGTAGACGGGGTCCTGGTTCTCACGGAAGTCCTGAATCTGGCAAAATACCGAATAGGGGATCTCCTGGCGGAATTGCTCGAAGATCGTCTCCCGGACCAGCTCGGCGACGAAGAAGCGGACAGGCTCGGCCGAGATCTCATCCTCCGGATAGAGGAATGGGCCCTTGGGCAGATCGGAACGCAGCACCGCCAAGAGTTCATCGGTCCCCGTACCCTGTTCGGCCGAGATCCGGTGGGCCGGGCTCTCGAGACGCTCGGAGGTCCACCTCTCCCATGCCCGCACGGAGTTCTCTGGCGCGATGTCGATCTTGTTGAGCGCCACATGGCGCGGCACACGTGAGTCCTCGAGCGCCATCAAGATGCGCTCGGCGTCGCGCGGGGTAGGCGGGCTCGTGGTATCGACGACCAGAAGCACGACGTCCGCCTCGGACAGAGCCTCGAGCGCGGCTCCGAGCATCGAGCGTTGAAATAGGTCGCGGGCCTCGAGAAGCCCCGGCGTATCCAGGAATATCAGCTGATCGGATTCCACCGTGAGAAGACCCGTGACGCGCTGCCACGTCGTCTGAGCCTTCGGCGTTACGATCGAGAGATGCTCACCGATTAGCTGGTTGAGAAGCGTCGATTTCCCCGCGTTGGGCCGCCCGACGAGCGTCACGTAGCCCGTGCGCTGCTCGGCGCGAGAGGCTTCCTGTGCAAGTTCGGTCAATAGTCGGCCAAAAGACGTGAGTGAATGGGTCGTAACCTGCCGCGAGCGACCGTCGTTCTCAAGTCCATGTCAACGCCGCGGCCCACGCGGCCGCGTCTCCGCGGAGCGCCAGGCCGGGGCGTGCGCCACATGCTTCAGAACTTGATGTACAGCATCCCAACTTCTTTTCCTGCGGCTGGTTACATAACGCCACAGCTGGCCTGATCCGGGGAGGCCTCCCCGGCGTGTTTGCCAATGCGGCCCTTGAACGCCATGCTCACCGACCCTGCTCTACGATGAGCGCTGAAACGGCCCCACTGGAGGCACCTTTTGCCTGGACTCGTCCCCAACGTCGATCCCGACGGCCTGCTCGAGTACTCGGTCGTATATACCGACCGAGCCCTCAACCACATGTCGCAGTCGTTCCAGGGCGTCATGAACGACATCTCACAGACGCTCAAGAAGGTCTACAACGCGAGCGCGGTGGTCGTCGTGCCCGGCAGCGGGACGTTCGCAATGGAGGCCGTCGCCCGTCAGTTCGCCACGGATAAGAAGTGCCTGGTGATCCGAAACGGGTGGTTCAGCTACCGCTGGACCCAGATCTTCGATGTCGGCGACATTCCCTCGGAATCGACGGTGCTGAAGGCGCGCCAGGTGGGTGAGGGTGCCCAGGCGCCCTTCGCCCCTGCACCCATCGACGAGGTCGTGGCCACGATCGAGTCCCAGCAGCCCGACATGGTCTTCGCTCCGCATGTGGAGACGTCGTCGGGAATGATCCTGCCGGACGACTACATCCGGACCATGGCCGCCGCCATCCACTCCACCGGGGGCATGCTCGCCCTCGACTGCATCGCGTCGGGTACCCTCTGGATCGACATGGAGGCGACCGGGGTCGATGTGCTCATCAGCGCTCCTCAGAAGGGCTGGAGCGGCTCTCCGTGCTGTGGGCTCGTCATGCTGAGCCCCCTGGCCCTCGAGCGGCTCGCGTCCACGACGAGCTCCAGCTTCGCCTGCGACCTCGGCAAATGGCACCAGATCATGCAGGCTTACGAGAACGGAGGACACGCATATCACGCAACGATGCCTACCGACGCTCTGCGCACCTTCGTGTCCGTGATGAAGGAGACGGAGGCGTACGGCTTCGACGCGATCAAGGCGCGACAGCAAGAGCTGGGCGACAGGATCCGCGCGCTGCTCGAGGACAATGGATTCAGCAGCGTCGCGGCCGAGGGCTTCAAGGCTCCCGGGGTGGTCGTCAGCTACACGGACGACGAGGGCATCAAGAGCGGACGGAAGTTCGCCGAAGTCGGCGTTCAGATCGCCGCGGGCGTCCCCTTGCAATGCGATGAGCCGGAGGGATTCCAAACCTTTCGGCTCGGCCTCTTCGGACTGGATAAGCTCAAGGACGTGGACCGAACGATCGACAGCTTCCGCCAGGCGCTCGAAGAGATCGCCTGAGCGCACGACTCACCGGAGGCTCACGCAGAAAGCCCCCAGGACCCGAGGCCCTGGGGGCTTCCAGCATAATGCCGGCAACGACGTACTCTCCCACCGGGCTACCCCGGCAGTACCATCCGCGCTGTAGAGCTTAACGGCCGTGTTCGGGATGGGAACGGGTGTAGCCTCTACGCTATAGTCACCGACAAAGACGATAACAGAGGTCGAGAGAGAATTGAGAGCCAACTGTAACAGCCGCTCATCTCCTAAGAAATGAAGCTTATGATGAGAGTCTGGAGGGGGAGGAACTGGTCAAGCCTCACGGGCGATTAGTACAGCTCGGCTCCACGTGTTGCCACGCTTCCACCTACTGCCTATCAACGTGCTAGTCTCGCACAGCCCTTCCGAGAGTCAAAGACTCTGGGAGTATTCATCTTGGAGGGGGCTTCCCACTTAGATGCTTTCAGCGGTTATCCCGTCCCGACGTAGCTACCCGGCGATGCCCCTGGCGGGACAACCGGTACACCAGCGGTCAGTCCACTCCGGTCCTCTCGGACTAGGAGCGGCTCC
>JADFLD010000148.1 GCA_022564535.1 Gemmatimonadota bacterium | reverse complement strand
CCAGTCGACAAGGCCCTCCTTCCCGTCCAGGTCGAGTCCGAGCGCCTTCCAGCGCTTCTCGCCAATCCGGACGCAAACCATCAACAAGGCCATCACGCTTGCGATGAGCGCCAGCGCGAGTTGGGCCATCGGCTGCTCGGAGATACGCGCGATCGAGGACGGCAGGTTGGTGACGCAGAACGCGCCCAGAACGATCAGGAGGTAGACGGGAGAGACGTACTTCATGATGAAACGGAACACCGGCGGAATCTGGATCTGAGCGCCGCGGTGGATCTCGTCCCAGCCGACGTCGATCCCCAGAATCCAGCTGAAGCAGATGATTTCGACCATCGCCATGACCAGAATCAGAAAGGTCCCGATCCAGAAGTCGATCGTGCTCCAGAACACGGCACCCTTGGTGAAGAATATGACCATGAACGAGCCCACGAGGCAGATCGCCACCATGTACAGCGTCCCCTGCCGACGATCGATCCCCAGACTCTCCTGAAGGAACGCCACCACCGGTTGATACATGGAGATCGAGCTGGTCACGGCGGCGAGAAACAGCATGAAGAACCACACCGCGCCGACGACCGGGCCGATACCCCCCATCTGTGCGAACACGACCGGCAGCGTCTGGAATCCCAGACCGAACGTCCCGGTCGAAACCGCGGCCACCGTACCCGTGAGACCGAGGAACACGAAAGAGGCGGTCAGCGTGATCAGCCCGCCGAAGCCGACTTCGAATACCTCGTTCGTCGCGGCTGCGGTGAGTCCCGACAGAGCCACGTCGTCATCCCTCTTCAGGTAGGAGGCATAGTTGATGATGATGCCGAAGCCTACCGAGATGCTGAAGAAGATCTGACCGGCGCCGGCAAGCCAGGTCTGGGGATTCAGGAGTGCCGAGAAGTCCGGGTTCCACATGTAGGCCAGGCCACCCATCACGTTCTGATCCGGCAGCGCCGGGTTCGGCGTACCGAGGGTAAGAACGCGGACCAGCACGACCAGGGCACACACGGCCATCACCGGCATGGCGAAAGACACGAACTTTTCGATGCCCTTCGAGAGCCCACGAAGAATGAGATACACGTTCAGACCGAACGTGATGACCCAGAAGACGACCGTCGGGATACCGCCCGCGCCGAAGAACAACCCGTTCTGCGCAGTTCCCGTGAAATCGTTGTAGAACTGCGCTGCAGCGGCGGTCTGCTCCGCGATGGCCGTCGTCGGATCGATGCCGATGGAGCCCGTCAGGTAGGCGTAGAAGTAGCCTAGACACCAGGCGGCGATGAATGTGTAATAGAAGGAAACCGCCAACGGGATCAGGATACCCAGAACGCCGAAGTAGCGGGCGGTTCGTCCCTTCCCGATCACCCCCAAGATGGCCGGAGCGGAGTGGAACCCCTTCTGGCCTCCGTATCGTCCCATCGCCCACTCGGCCCAGCAGATCGGGATGCCGAGGAAAATCAGCGCGCAGAAGTACGGGATGAGGAACGCGCCACCGCCGTTCGCGGCCGCCTGCCCCGGGAAACGTAAGAAGTTTCCGAGACCGACGGCGGATCCGGAAACCGCGAGGATGACCCCGAGCCGCGAGCCCCACTGTTCTTTTTGACCCGTCATCCCGCCGATCCGGTGTTGCGGTTGATTCGCTTGCGGCCCGTCCAGTAGGCCCCACCGCCCGCGAGGCGACGGGGCCTACTGCATGCTCAGTTGCCTGGGGTCATGATGTGAGCCCCGCCCGTGCCGGCGGACATGATATACGCACCGCCACCCCCACCATTCTCCGGCAGGCCGGTGGACTCTGTCGTAGCACCTGGAACCGCGATCGTCGTGTGGGTCCGGGCGCCCGCCTGGTCCTCGCCCCTCATCGCGATCCAGATGGACCCATACTGAACCTCAGCCCGCGTGCCGTCGGCCTCGGCCGCGGCAATCAGGGCGTTCTCCGACTGCCTGTCCTCGCTCTCCACCCGGAAGCGGCGGTTCTGAGCCACGCGTTCCAGGTTGCCTGGGTTCGTACACTGCACGTCGAAAGCCGCCCGACGGGTCTCTGAAGACCGATCGTAGCACACGAGCTGGTTCGTCCCCTCTTTGAGGGTCTCGTACGTATAGTCGGCGTTCCACTTGATGACCGCGGCGCCCTCACGGGCGCGACCGGGGGCGGCCGCCAGGATACTTTCGATCGACTGCGCGTACGCGCCGGCAGGCACGGACAGCACAGCAAGAAGGACGAGGATGATGCGCTTCATGATTACCTCACTTGGGCGGGTGTTTCTACGCTCGCATTCTGAACGGGGCAGTTTGGTCCCAATGCCCCCGATCGGCAAGTCGCCAGCGTCTACCGGGAGGACGGTGGCGTGATGCCGTTGAGACGCATGTACGTCACCAGATTGCCGTAGTGCTCGTAGTTGTGGGCGGAGTTGAACGCGAGTATGCCGAAGGGCGTGTTCGGGTTGCCGAAGAAGCTGGCCTCGCCTGCGCCCTTGGCATCCGTCATGCCCGCGTAGACGCCCTCGCAATACTCGAAGCCCATCTCGAGGGCCTCGACGATTCCAGACTTCGTGGTGCGTGTCTCCTCGAAGTTCTCGCTGTTCGGGTTGCTCTCGGCCGCGGCGCTCGAGCAAAAAATGAACTGCGCGCCGGCGATATGCGCGAGGATCTCACCCATGGACCGGACCTCCTCGGTCGGGCGAAACGCGTACAAGTCCTCGTCCAACGTCTCGGCCGTCGCCGTGATGTTCGTTTGCGTGACGTCGTGCAGCCCCTTGAGCGAGGCGGCGATCGGTCCTGTCTGGGCCGCCAACGCGAAGGGATACGACAAAGTCAGAGCGACGGCGGCGATCATGACACGCTTGTTCATGGTTTGCTTCCTACTGGGGTGGGGGCGATCGTGGACTTCGCTTTGAACTGTGAGTGGTCTAAGGTACCGTACTCTTTTCCGCAACTATTCGCTCCGTCGCTCCGCCTTCCAGTAGAACTCAGCGAGCAGCGACCGGGCTGAAGGCGATCCCGTCAGGGCCCGCGCCTGTCTCGAGGAACCGGACCACCTGCCGTGACGCCAGGTGGACGACGGCCACCCGGTTCAGCGCCTTGGTCGACACGAAGGCCCACTGTCCGTCGCGAGAGAGGACGAACCCCTCGGGGGACGCGGTGTCGCCAAGCCCAGCCAGGCTCGCGGCCGCATCGATATCGATCTCGGCGGTGATAACCCCAAGGTTTCGGTCGATCAGAACGAGCTTCCCCGCTCCCGGATCGCTCACGACCACGGTGGCCCCATCCGGCGTCACGGCGAGCCTGTACGGAACCTGAAAGCCCTCGACCCGCGCGACGATTTCGCCCGTCTCACCGTCGACGCCGACGACAACGCCCCCGTCCATGCTCCCGGTCCAGACCTCCCGGCCGTCGGGCGTGGCCGCGACACCCTCCGTCCTCGTGCTCGCCGGCCACACCCTGGTCGGCCTCGTCGCCGAAGGGGTCCATGCGGCTCACGGAGCCGCTGGCGATGCGTCGGTCTCCGTAGTTCGTGATCGCGGCCACCGAGCCATCACTCGAGACGGCGATCTCGTGGGGTGCGATATGCGTCGAGACCATCGCCCGGCGCTCGCCTGTCGCGAGATCCAGGAGCCACACCGAATCGTCGTCCATGTTGGCGACCAGAACCGTTCCCGTAGGCGGTACCTGGACGCCCACCGCCTCACCTTGCGCGACGTCCTCCCACACCGGACGTCCTCCCACCATCACCCAGCGCACCCGCCGCAGCGCCTCGATGTCTCGGGTTGGATCACCTTCCACGGCGATGATGTCGGCGGCCCAGCCAGCCCGGATCGTCCCGATCTCGTCGGCCATGCCGAGGGATTCCGCCGCCCGCGACGTCGCCGATACGATCGCATCGGAAGCGGACTGCCCACCCGTCCGTACCCGGTAGACCAACTCCTCCACGTTACGGCCGTGCGCGCCGGCGACCGCGTCCGTCCCGAACACGATCTTGAGATCAGGGACGGTGAGCGCCGTGCGAAACGCGTCGAGCGCACGAGGCACCGCCGCGCGCATCTGCTCGAAGCCCTCGGCCGTGTAGCCGCCGATCCCTAGGTATCGATCTTCGTTGTCGAAGTAGTTCTGAAAGATCAGATGGATGTTCGGATCGTAGAACGTGCCATGCTCGGCCATGAGCTCCAGAGTCGTCCGGTCGAGTAGCGCTCCGTGCTCGATCGTCGTGCAACCTGCCAGGGTCGATCGCCGTGCGCTCTCGGGCCCGTGCGCGTGGACCACCGCCCGGAGACCCAAGTCCGCGGCCTCTCCACACGCAGCGTCGAGCTGATCTTGGCTCATGGTCGGGGCGCCCCCGGTCCGGATGCTCTCCGAACCGAAGATCTTGATCACACCGGCCCCGCGCTCGGCGAAGTCTCGTACCGCGGCGCGGAGTTCGGCGGGTCCGCCGGTGGAAGCGGAGATCGACCCCAACGACGTGATCACACGCGGTCCCTCGAGCACGCCCCGCTCGAACGCTCGAGCGAGTGGACCGTCCTCGGCTCCTCCCAGGGACTGTACGGTCGTAATCCCGGCGTGCAGCATCCTTTGCGCGTTCTCTGCCGCGTACATCACACGGTCCCCCACCCCTGTACGGCGGGCCAGTCGCCCGTCAGGACCGAAGTGCCAGCCGATGTGTACGTGCGTGTCGATCAGGCCTGGAAGGACCGTGTAACCCGTCAGGTCGATGATGCGATCGCCGTGGCCCTGCCCCGCTCCCACGATCTCGGCGATCTCACCTCCACGGATCACGATGTCACGATCCTCGAGCACGCCACCGCGCCCGTCGAGAATGCGCGACGTACGTAGCACGACGGTGTGCTCCTGCGATCGGGCCGACATTGGCAACGCCCACAGGACGCAAACCGCGACGAGACTCCCCAGGCAGCGTCGCCGCCAACGCAGCGCGATGGTCGTGTCTGTCGCGCTCATCGTACGCGATTCACCGGAAGGTCCAGCCGCTCTCTGTCGATCACCTGCCCTCCCTTGATCACCATGTCGATGTCCTGCGCGTTCCTGATGTCGGCGATGGGGTCCGCATTCAAGAGCACCAGGTCGGCGAGCTTTCCTTCCTCCACGGAGCCGAAGTCCCGCTCTTTGCCGAGGAATACAGCCGCATTGAGCGTACCGATGCGGATCGCCTCGAGCGCGGGAATCCCTCCCTCGACCATCAGCTCCAACTCACGATGCGAGGCCGGACCGCTCGACTGGTCCGAGCCGAGCACGATCACCCCCCCCGCCTCGACGATGAGCCTGAGATTCTCCTGCGCCACCGGGGTCATCACCTTCATCCACGTCGTCCAGGTGCGCGCGGCGTAGGAATCCCGGACGGTCGTGCGAAGCCTCTGCAGTAGCTCCTCCTCATAGACGGCCTGGTAGAGCGGTGTGTCGAGGAACTCGGGATGCTCCACCAATCGGCTATAGCCCTCGCCGATGGTCAACGTCGAGACCATTGGCGTGCCGGTGGCGGCCATGAGCTTCACGAACTCCTCGCTCACGGGGCCCTGAATGATCGGATGCGCCAGCGTGTTGATTCCGGCTACGATCGCCTGTCGCGCCCTGAACTCGTGCGAGATGTGGACGGTAGTCCGCACGCCGTGCTCATTGAAGTACGTACCGACCCTGCTCATGAGATCGGGATCGAGCAACGGGATGAGCGGGCGGGTGCCCCAACCGTGCTCGTCGAACGTCAGCTTGACCATGTCGGGTTCGCGCGCGAGATGCGCGTCGAGGGCCTCGATCGCCTCCGGCCAGCTGTCGACGAGCGTCGCGCCCCGGCCCCCACCGTGGCCGCCCGGCGCGGTGACCACGCCCCCGGTGGCAAAGATCCGGGGGGCCGTGATCTCGCCGCCTCGCTCGCGTGCGCGCAGGCCGAAAATGTAGTCCGGAAGATTCCCCGCGTCGTATACGCTCGTGAAGCCGCT
>JADFLD010000147.1 GCA_022564535.1 Gemmatimonadota bacterium | reverse complement strand
GTGGGCGAATGGAGCCCGGCGGCGGCCGCCGCGTACCTGGATGGACGGCAGGCGTGGTGGATGTCCTGGCCGAATGCGGACCGCGACCACGACACGTTGTGCGTCTCGTGCCATACGGCGCTCCCGTACGCGCTGGCCCGCGGTGCGCTGCGCACGGCGCTCGGTGAGCCGGGTCCGACCCCGTCCGAGACCGAGCTGTGGCAGGACGTCGGCAAACGGGTCACGCTGTGGAACGAAGTGGATCCCTATTATCCGGATCAGAGGCTGGGCCTCCCCAAGACCAGCGAGTCGAGAGGTACCGAGGCCGTCCTGAATGCGCTCGTCCTCGCCAGCCGAGACGCGCGGCAAGGGGGGCTGACGAGCGATACGCGACGGGCGTTCGACAACCTGTGGAAGCTCCAGTTCACCCGCGGGGAGGGGGCTGGGGCCTGGGCTTGGCTGCATTTCGGGCTCGCGCCGTGGGAGTCGGACGGGGCGGCGTACTATGGCGCAGCGCTCGCAGCCGTCGCGGTCGGCGTCGCTCCCGACCACTACGCGGCCTCCACCGAGGTTCAGGAGTCGTTGGCCCTGCTGCGGGCGTATCTCCAGGAAGGTGCCGAGAGCCGGTCGCCGTATGACCGGGTCATGCTGTTGTGGGCGGCGGCCGAGCTTTCAGATCTGCTGACCGCCGAGCAGGCCGAGTCCATTGTCGATGCCGTGGTGCGTCTTCAAAACAGTGACGGGGGCTGGAGTCTCGCTTCCCTGGGGTCGTGGGAGCGGCAGGACGGGCTTCCTCCTGAAACCATGAGCGACGGATACGCGACCGGCTTGATTGCGTTCGTTCTGCAGCGGGCCGGCGTGTCGCTCTCCTATGAAGACTTGCGTCGGGCCCTGGCCTGGCTGGTTCAGAACCAGCAACCGGGCGGCGAATGGCGCGCCTCTTCGCTCAACAGGGAGAGAGATCCTGCGTCCGGCAGAGGGCGCTTCATGTCCGACGCCGCCACCGCGTTCGCGGTTCTCGCGCTGACGCAAGCGGACGCCTCCAACGAGTGATCGGGGCTCGACCGAGGGCTCAGCGGTTTCCGAACGAAATCGTGAACTGACCGAACACGACGTCGTCAAAAGGCCCACCTTGGCGTACGGCGGTGGCCGCCGAGAAGTTGATCGGCCCAAGAACGATGGAAACGCCTCCACTGTACTGCTTGCCCCGCGTAGTCACGGCGGCGCCGCCGCGGAGATGCACTATCTTGAGCCCTCGAAACTCGACGCCTACGCCCGCGTGGCTCTTGGGTCGGAACTCGATACCATGATCGCTCAGTCGGCGGTGGACGTCGCCTGTAAGGGTGAGCCCCATGGGTAACTCGAGCGCCACCCCGATTCGTACGTTTGGCTTGATGGTGAATTCTTCAACGACCTGCTTCAGAGACGTCGGAGCCAACCCGTACGACGCTTCGGTGAAGTCCGCATCGGAGGACCCTTGCTCGAACAGAACGCTTCCTTCGCGGTATGAAAGCGTGGCCACGTCCCACCCGAAGGTGTTCACGACGTTTTGGATCGACGCCCCGATCGTGAGCGACGACAAATCCATCATGAAACCGAGGTCGAGGCCGTAGCCCTTCCCTCCGCCGGCGAAGTCACGTGTGCAAGCCCCGGCGACGATGTCTTCGCAGGTCGCCACCACTGGGGCGTCGAGGGTGACGCGGATGGGGTTGCTCGAGATCGATCCCGAGCTCGACCGAACGATGCCGAGGCCGTTGCCCACGATGTATTTGCCGGTAACTCCGAATTTGAAGCGGCCGACCGGAAAGGCCCAGCTGAGGGCGCCTGTCGTCATCACGAACGCGTCGATGTCCAGGCCCGTCAGGTCGAGGTCCGAGGCCGAGCCCGTGCGTCCCGCGTTTCCATAGAGAATCGCTTCGGCCGCACCTACCGGCAGGTTCATCTTCGCAGAACCAACGGTAGATACCTGAAGGCCTAGGTTTCCCACGGTCAACGCGAACGCCGAGACGTCGGCCCGAACCAGGGCCGTCTGACCGCCAGCCGCCTCGATCGCGGAGAGCCACAACTCCTTTGTGGCGGTTGGAACGACCACGCCCTCGAATTTCGCGAGGTCACTGAGCGTGACCGGTCCGAGTCCGGCTCGAACCTGCGCCGGGGCGAGCGCCAAGCTGAAGCCGGACCCGGGCATCGCGAGCCCAGCCGGATTCACGCTGATCGCTGCGAAGCCACGCACCGATGCCGTGTTGTTGGAGGACAGCGCCAAGCCGGACGCGCTCGCGTTGCCGAGCTGCGCCCGCGCGGGCGCAGCGAGCGCTGCCGTGACGAGCGCGATCGCAGCGACTGCATTGACTGTGAGGTGGGTGCGCATGAGGGTGCTCCTAGCCGATTTCGATCGTAAGATCGAGGGTGACTTCAATCGTCATCATCTGGCCGGGCCGGATCGTCACCGCCGAGCCGATCGCCGTCCCCGAGCCCGAAAACGTCGCGCCAGCGAGCCCGATGAACGAGCGCAACTCGTCGCCCGTGTAGAGGAGGCTGACCCTCGAAGTACCCGCCCCGGAAATGGCGAAGCTCTTCGTGGTCGGACCGATGTCGACGTCTCCGTTCAGCGATACCGCGAACGGGTTCTCAACGTCCAGTATGATCGCGCCCTGAACGATATGGTCGGCCATGTCGCTGTCGATGTCGTCGAGGTCCACCGCTATGGGATCGATGGTCACCGTCTGACCCGGCACGTTGATCGTTAGCGAGCTGACCAGAATCGAGTTGACCGTGGCGACTACGTCGATCGTCTCGGCGACGTCGACGAAGGTCGTTTGCCCGCCCGCGACGTTCACCACCGTGGTGGCGACCAGCGGAGCGTCGAGCGTTCCGGCGACGAGCGTCAAGACACGGGTCACGGTGCCGCCCGGGGCCAGGACCTCGGTTGCTCCGTCGAGGGTCAGATCGCCCAACAGGGGGCCACCCGAACCGTTCCTGACCTCGATGACGATGGTGCCCCCACCCGCGAGCGGGTCGAAGCTCAGTCCGTTGTCGATCTGAATACTGATGGAACCCCCGACGATTTCCGCGGAGATCACCTCGGTCGGCAGCGCCTGAGACGAACCGAATGAGCCACTGAATGCCGGCACGGGAACCTCGAAGGCGAGCCCATCGAGTGCCGCGCAGTCCGGACACATGTCGAGGAGGCTCGCGCCTGCCGTGACAGGATCCACGCTGATATCGAACGTGCTGCCGCTGACCGTGACCGAAGTGGGGAGCAGCTCGTCGACACCGAGCGTGGTCTCTTCGACGGTCAGAATCCACCGTTGCTCGATGATGGGAGCGGCGGACGGGATGTCGCACCCTGAGAGCAGGAGGCTCGGGGCTGCGATGAGGAGCATGCGAGAAGGGTTCATACGCTTCTGTTCCAGTACGAATCGGGCTCAAGTGAACGGGATCGAAGCCGCAGCTCGCGATCCAAGCTGTCCTCCCGAGTGATCGGCACTTCGCGTCAGGACTTTAAGCCGCGTTGCCTCCGATCCACCGATTCCCGACATTCGACGTCGCCCCTGACGAGAACGGACCATGGATCGACGCCAACTGCTGCGCGTGATGAGCGCATCTGCGACCCTCGCCGGCCTGTCCCCGGGACAACTCGCTGCGATCATGGAAGCGGGTGTGACGAGCCTCACGGGACGCGCCTTCTTCACCTCGGAGCAGCGCGAGGCGGTCGACGCGATGGCCGAAGCGATCATTCCGACCACCGACACGCCGGGGGCGTCGGAAGCCGGCGTCGCGGAATTCATCGAGGCGATCGTTTCGGAGTGGTACGACGCGGAGCAACGCGAGCACTTCATGCGGGGCCTGGCGCACCTGGACGAGCACTCGGAGGCACTCACGGGGGTTCGCTTCCCACATGTCGGCGCCGATACGCAGTCCGCGATCTTGGCGGGACTCGAAGCGGAGGGCGCCACGCTGATGGAGGCGCGGAGCGATGCCCCGACCCCCTTCTTCCATCGATTCCGTGGCCTCGTCCTCTATGGCTACTACAACTCCGAGGTCGGCATGCGCGAGGAGTTGATGTTCCGGAGATTACCCGGTCGTTACGACGGCTGCGTCGACGTACGTGAGGTCACCCGCCCCGTTCCTGGAGTCGACCGTGGCTAGACAGGAGCGGTACGACGCGATCGTCGTGGGATCAGGCATCACCGGCGGCTGGGCCGCGAAGGAGCTGGCCGAGCGTGGCATGCGCACCCTGGTGCTCGAGGCCGGACGGCCGATCGACCCGGAGACCGACTACGTCATGCTCAAGCAGCCCTACGAGCTTCCGTTCCGAGGTCGACGGGACCGGGTGAAGCAGGCGCGCGAGCGTCCGATCCAGAGCGAGTGCTACGCGTGCGACGCATGGAGCGAGAAGTTCTTCGTGCGCGACGATCTCAACCCCTACACGACCGGGGAGGGCAAGCCGTTTTCGTGGATTCGATCGCGTCAGGTCGGAGGGCGATCCCTCGTCTGGGGGCGCCAGGTCTATCGCTGGAGCGACCTCGACTTCGAGGCCAACGCCCGAGATGGCTTCGGAGTGGACTGGCCGATCCGTTACGCCGACATCGAGCCCTGGTACGACTACGTGGAGCGGTTCATCGGAGTGAGCGGGCAGGCCGAGGGGCTCGCCCAACTCCCGGACAGCCGATTCCTACCACCCATGGACCTCAACTGCGCCGAACGGCACGTCCGCGAGGCGTTGCAGGGTCACTTCGGTGGAGAGAGGCTCTTGACCATCGGACGGGTGGCCATCCTCACGCAGGAGCATGGGGGCCGGCAGGCCTGCCACTTCTGCGGCACCTGCGAGCGAGGCTGTACGACACACTCCTACTTCAGCTCCCAGGCCGCGACCCTGCCCGCCGCTGTGGCCACGGGCCGGATGACGCTGCGCCCTCACAGCGTGGTTCACAGCGTGATCTACGACCCGGCGACGGGTCGTGCCTCCGGGGTCCGTGTCATCGACGCAGAGTCGCACGAGGAGTTGGAGTTTCACGGCCGCCTCATCTTCATGTGCGCCTCTGCCCTGGAGTCGGTGCGCATACTCCTCAACTCATCGACGGAGCGGTGGCCGGACGGGCTCTGCAACTCTTCGGGTCAGCTCGGCCGCAACCTCATGGACCACACCATGGGGGGAGGGGCTCAGGGTGGAATTCCCGGCATGACCGACCGGTGGACCTATGGCCGGCGGCCCAACGGCATCTACGTGCCACGCTTCAGGAACGTGACCGACCAGCATCCTGATTTCCTGCGCGGATACGCATACCAGGGCGGTGCGAGTCGCCCCAGTTGGGGTCGAGGGAACTCGATGACCGGTTTCGGGGCCGACTACAAGCACGCCCTCCGGACACCGGGACCTTGGCAAATGAGCTTCTACGGCTTCGGCGAGTGCTTGCCCCGTGAGAGCAACTACGTCACCCTGGACCAGGACAAGGTCGATGCCTGGGGCATCCCGGTCTTACGAATACACTGCGCCTGGAGCGACAATGAACGCGCCGCGCTGCAGGACATGTCGGTTCAGGCTGCGGAGATGCTCGAGGCCGCAGGCGCTACGGACATAGAGACTTTCGTCGAAGACAACCCGCCCGGCCTGACCATTCACGAGATGGGGACTGCGCGTATGGGCCGTGATCCGGAGACTTCTGTGCTCAACGGGTGGAATCAATCGTGGGACGTTCCCAACCTGTTCATCACCGACGGAGGGTGCATGGCGTCGAGCGCGAACCAGAATCCGAGCCTGACCTACATGGCGCTGACCGCCCGAGCGGTGGACCACGCGGTGCAGCTCGTGAGCGACGGAGCGCTGTAGCCGGACAGCTTCAGGAAGATCCCGTGCCCAGTTCACGGATGAGAACCCGACGGAATTGTATCGGGTGGCTTTCGCTCTGGAGGGCGATGTAGCCGCTCCGCAGCAGAGTTCCGTCGACCTTGGCCTCATCG
>JADFLD010000146.1 GCA_022564535.1 Gemmatimonadota bacterium | reverse complement strand
ATCTTCGAGCCCTTCTTCACCACGAAGCCGATGGAGGCAGGGACGGGATTGGGGCTGTCGACCGTGTACGGAATCGTGAAGCGCGCCGGAGGCCGGATCGATGTCACCAGTGCCCTCGGCTCCGGCACCACGATCGAGATCTGGTTCCCGCTCGCGGAGCTCGGCCCGCTTCAGGGCCCTGTCAGGGCGCCCATAGTGGAAGGCGCGAGGGGAACCGAAACCGTCCTGGTCGTCGAAGACGACGACCTCGTACGTCGCTTCGTACGTCGCGCGCTGGAAGACTCGGGCTTTACCGTCCTCGTCGCGGTAGATGGACAGGACGCGATCGAGCGGATCGAGTCCGCCTCGGAGCCCGTGGACTTGGTGCTCACCGACGTCGTGATGCCACGCGTAACCGGTCCCGAGTTGGCGGACCGGGTGGCGCTCGTCGCCCCGGGAACTCCTGTCCTGTTCATGTCCGGCTACATGAACGAGCCCTTCTTGGCCACGGACAAGCGGCTCCACTCGGGGGATCTTCTTCAAAAGCCCTTTTCCGCGGCGGAGTTGCGATCGCGGGTTCGGCTTGCGCTCGACGGCCAACGGGCCACCTCCACCGAAACGAGCTGATCCCTCGCCCAGGGTGCCGTACGCCCCGTACATTCCCGGCTCGACCTGCCACTGCATCGTCACGGAGATCGCCTTGAAGGCCCAATTCACAGTCCGCATCGCCACCGCTGTCTTCGCACTCCTCGTCACCTTCGGGCCCATTGCCGCGCAACGGATTCCATCGCCCGAAGAGCACTTCGGCTTCGTGATGGGCACCGACAAGGAGTTGGCCCGCTGGGACGAAATCCTCGAATACATCACGAGGGTCGCGGACATGTCCGACCGGATCGTGGTCGACACCGCGGGGCCGACCACGAACGGACACCCGTTCGTCTCCGTCACCATCTCGTCGCCCGCCAACCTGGCACGGCTGGACGAGATCCGAGCCGCGTCCCGGCGAATCGCGGAGGGCCGGATCACGCGTGCCGAGGCCGAGGAGATCGCCTCGCGAACTCCCGCGACGGCGTTCATCAATCACAATATCCACTCGACCGAGATCGGCTCTTCGCAGACGAGCGTCCAACTGGTGTACGAGTTGGCCAGCGGGACAGACGCGGTTACACAGGGGATTCTCGACAACGTCGTGACCGTCCTCATCCCCTCGGCGAATCCCGACGGGCAGGTCCTGGTCACCGACTGGTACCGCAAGAACGTGAATACCGAGTACGAGCGGGCACGCATGCCCTGGCTCTACCACCACTACGCCGGACACGACAACAACCGGGACTTCTTCCAGGCGAACCTGATCGAGACGCGTTACTGGATGGAGCTCGTGTATCACAAGACCTTCCCGCAGCTCTATCTCGATCAACATCAGATGGGACGCAGCGGGCCACGGATGTTCGTGCCGCCTTACCCCGACCCGATGAACCCTGACGTCCACCCGCTCCAGTGGCAGCAGTTACGCTTCATCGGCGGCGGCATGGCCGCAGACCTGCAGGCCGCAGGCAAGCAGGGCGTGGTGACCGGTTCGATGTACCGGATCTGGGGGCAGGAGGGCGCGCTCACCGGGCGCTACCACAACATCGTGGCACTCCTGACGGAGACGGCGAGCGCCAGAATCGCGAGTCCCGATACCGTCGAGCTCGCTGCTCTCGAACGTGGGGCAGCACCGGGGCGAGGTCTGGGCGAGTACGGATTTCAGGTGGCGTTCGTCGACCCGTGGATGGGCGGCGAGTGGACGCTCGGCGACATCGTCGACTACCAGACGATCGCGGCGATGTCGTTCCTCGAGCAGAGCGCGAAATTCAGCGAGCACTACGTCATGGGCCGTTGGGAGATGGCGTCCCAAACCATCGCCAAGGGATCGGCCGAGGGTCCGGGCGCGTATGTGATTCCGATCGACCAGACAGACCCGCTCGCCGCCGCCGAGATGATCGACAAGCTCATTCTCCAGGGCGTCGAAGTGCATCTGGCGACGGAAGCCTTCGACGCCGTGCCGCAGACGGACGTTTGGGATACGCCGGACGAGGGCACGCTGACGCTGTCCGCAGCGCAGAGGGAGGCCGCGGGTGACGCGGACGCCGACGACGAGGGCGAGGGCGAGGACACCGACAGCGAAGGTGACGACGACAAGGGCCACGATGACGACGACGAGGGCCACGATGAGGGAAGTCACGAGGATGGAGGCGAGGAGCACGGAGACGCCGAGGAAGTAGCCCAGCCCCGCACGTTCCCCGCAGGCTCGTGGATCGTCTTCGGTGCGCAGCCCAGTCGCGCCGCCGTGCTCGACCTCCTGGAGCCGCGCAATCGCCGCTTGCAGCGTGAGTGGCCGGGCGGGCCGTTCCTCCGCTCGTACGACGGCGCCGCGTATACGATGCCTCTTCAGATGGGAGTAGAGGCGATCCGGGTCGACGCCGAAGACGTGGGCTCGGTCGAGGTCGCGACGTCGGCCCGGATCATCGCGCCTCGGGTACCCCAGGCCGACGAGTGGTACGCGATCAGCGCAAGAGTGACGCGAAGCTACCAGGCCGCGTCCCGACTTCTGGAAGCCGGTGTCGCGGTGTCGAAGGCCGAGTCGGCCGACGGCCCGGTCTTCCTCGTGCCGGTCTCGGACCCCTTCGGCCGCGCGACGCTGATCGAGCTGGCCTCGGAGATCGGCGTCACCGTGATGGCCGACCCGGCGGACGTGCGCGACGTCGTCCCGCAGTCACGGGCGCGTATCGGCCTCTACCAAGGTTGGGCCGGAGCGATGGACGAGGGTTGGACGCGGCTGCTACTCGAAGAGTTCGACTACGTGTACGAGACCCTGTCCAACGAGGACGTCCAGACGGCGGGTCTCGAAGACCGCTACGATGTCATCATCATCCCCTCCGAGATCTCGTTGGATCGCCTCGTCGACGGAGCTACGAGCGACGAGACGCCGCCGGAGTTCCGGGGCGGAATCGGCGAGGACGGCGTCGAAAACCTGAAGCAGTTCGTGCGCAACGGAGGCACACTCGTGACACTCGAGCGGGCCGACGAACTGGTCATCGAGCACTTCGGTGTGCCGGTCCGCAACGCGCTCGACGGCGTCGGATCCGAAGATCTCTTCCTGCCGACATCGCTACTCCGCGTCGAGCTGGACTCCGACCATCCGCTCACCATGGGCAGCCCGGATGAGGTCGCCGCGAAGTGGGCCGGAGGTCGCGCCTACGAGCCCACGGACTTCGGGGGCGAAGCGGGTCAGATCACGGCGGTCGGGAGTTGGGCTGCCGATCCGGACAGACTCCTCATGAGCGGCATGCTCCACGGTGCCGAGTTGATCGCCGGCAAGGGAGCGATTCTGGATGTCGAGTACGGATCAGGACGAATCCTCATGTATGGCTTCCGCGTGCAACACCGAGGCCAGACGCACGGAACGTTCAAGCTGCTGTTCAACGCGCTGTTGAAAGCCAGCCCACGAGCCACCACGCAGGCTTCGCCGCAGGCGGGCGTGGGCTGGGATCGCTAGGCCGTGCTGCGCCGAATCCAGGGGGCGCGCGTCAGCCGGAGGACGGGCCTCATCGTCATCGCGATCACGCTCGCGATATGGGCGATCGTCGTCTACGTGAACATCCGAGACTTCGTGCCGGTCGAGTTTACTCAGCCGAGGCGACAGACGCCGTGAACTCGGGGTCTTCGACCCACTTTTCGACGATCTCCCGGACGACGTCGCCGAGGTCGTCGAGGGCTGCAGGCTTTCTGAAGAAGGCCTGGGCTCCGAGCGCCATAGAGCGCTCCTCATGCTCCGGATTTTCGGACGACGTGAGTACGACGATCGGAACCTGACCAGCATCCCGTTGCTCCCGCATCCACTCGAGGACGGCGAACCCGTCGACGTCCGGCATCAGCAGGTCGAGAATGATGAGCGTCGGCACGGGGTGTGATCGTCGGTCCTGGAACGGGGGGGTTCCCGCCAGATACGCGATCCCCTCACGTCCATCCCCCGCCACACGGACGTCCAGCCCCGGAAGCGCGCGCCGCGCCGCGACCCGAACGAGAATCGCGTGATCGCGGGCATCTTCGATAACCAGGAGTGTCGGATCGAGCATGGGCCAATAAATGTCGGGACCCTCGTCGGGCCTAAGCGATGGTCGTGGTCCTGGGAGGCCACTCAAGATGGAAGAAGTGCGACCGTGAAGCCATACTAACGCCTCCAACCCTATTCACCCACTCCACCCCGGAAGCCCCTGCATGCCCGGCGATAGCGCCTCCAGCCTCCTCACCGATCCGATGGTCGTGTTCGCTTTCCTCGCGATGATCGTCGCCTTGATCTTCTGGGTCTCCGAGCTGGCGCCATTCAAGAAGACGTTCGAGGTCATCCCTCCGGTGATCTACGTCTACTTCCTGCCGATGTTCGCTACCACCGCTGGCATCACACCCTCGTCGTCACCGACGTACGACTGGATGACCCGCTATCTCCTCCTCTTCGCGCTTCTCCTGCTCATGATCTCGACCGATCTGAAGGGCGTCACGAAGCTGGGGCCGATCGCGCTCTTCATGGTCGTCGC
Organism: Gemmatimonadota bacterium; assembly: GCA_022564535.1. The sequence continues at coordinate 1,476 of JADFLD010000146.1, read as the reverse complement.
GGGAACCGTCGGAATCGTCATCGGAGGCCCGATCTCGCTCTTCATCTTCAAGGACTTCCTGCCACCGGACGCCTGGAAAGGTTTCGCTGCCCTCTCCGGTAGCTGGATCGGTGGCACCGCGAACATGGTGGCGATCGCCGAGAGTGTCGGGACGCCGGATTCGGCCTTCGGGCCGATCATCGTCGTCGATACCGTGGTCGGCTACGGGTGGATGGGCATCTTGCTCGTCTTCGCGGGATGGCAGGCACGGTACGACAAGAAAACGGGAGCGAACACGGCGGTCATCGAAGAAACGAATCGCCGCATGCAGGAAATGGAGGTCGACCGGCGTCCGACGACATTGCGCGACTCTGCGGTCATGATCGGCATGGGGATGGCCGGTGCGGTAGGCGCCGTTCAATTGGGCCAGTCGGGCCTGTTCCCGACGCTCGGCGACCCCACCATCATCAGCAACACGACGTGGTCGATCCTCGTCATCGTGACCGGAGGCCTCGCACTCTCCTTCACCCCTCTGCGGCACTACGAGAAGGTCGGCGCGTCCGGTCTGGGATACACGGCGCTTTATCTGCTGCTCGCAGGCATCGGCGCTCAGGCCGACCTCCGTGCCGTCGTACAGGCGCCGGTCTACCTCGCGGCCGGGGTGGTCTGGATCGCCATTCACGTCGCTGTTCTCCTCATCGCCGCAAGAATCGTGAAGGCCCCCCTCTTCTTCATCGCGACGGGAAGCATGGCCAACATCGGGGGAGCGGCATCGGCGCCTGTGGTCGCCGGCGTGTACCATCCTGCCATGGCGCCTGTGGGCCTGCTGATGGCGGTAGCAGGTTACATCCTCGGCATCTACGGCGGCCTGGTCTGCGCGTGGCTGCTCGGCATCGTCGCCGGCTAGGCTGCTTCCAGTGACGATGTGCAACAGGGCTGCACCGGCATAGCTTCAGCGTACGGCGGATTCTTCTCCCGGAGGACACGAGATGGCTACGAAGACGAAAAAGAGCACGAGGAAGCTCGACCGCGAGCGCGCCAAGGCCAAGGCGGCGAAAGCGGAAGCAGCCCGGGCGAAGGCGGACAGCAAGAAGCGCCTCGAGAAGGAGAGAGCCAAGGCCAAGGCCATGAAGGAGAAGGCGGCGAAGGCCCAGGTGAAGGCGCGTGCGAAAGCGAAGGCGGAGAGGGAAAAAGCGGCGAAGGCAGCTGCTCGAGCGAAGGCACGCAAGAGCGCCAAGGCCGAAAGAGAAAGGGCCAAGGTGAAGGCCGCCAAAGCCAAGGCCGCCGAGAAGCTCGCTGCGAAGAGGAAGAAGGAGATGGAAAAGGCCCGCCGGGCCAGACAGAGCGCGGCACGCGCGCGAACTCCAGCATGATTTGGTAATAGTCATAGGGCTGCTCCGAGCACTGGATATGGCCATGCAGATTGCCGATCAACTGGGACAGGTCGAAGGCCTCTATGTCCTGCACAAACCGGCGCAAGATCTCCCGCGATGTCGG
>JADFLD010000145.1 GCA_022564535.1 Gemmatimonadota bacterium | reverse complement strand
GCGTGTCCGGCAGGGCGACCCGGAGCGTCTCGAGGCCTCGTGCCAGCGCCACGACGGCGCTCGCCGGCGGATCGGGCCGATCGAAGACGTCACCCGCCACGACGACGACGTCGGGCCGGAGCCGCACGACTTCCTGACTCGCTCGCTCGAACGCGGCGGCCACGTCGCGCTCACGCATGTCGGCCCCACGCTCTATGCGTCCGTACGCCCGGAAGCCGAGGTGAAGGTCGGAAAGATGAGCCACGATCACGGTTCGGGATCCTCCCCATCGGCGAGCTCGGTGCCACCTCCACCCACCGATTCGAACCCGTCGAACGACGTCGGCCACGCTGCCGTCTCATGTGCGCTCGTGAGAATCACAAACTCGTCCGGACACCCAGCGCCGCCACGGCGAAACGCCGCATGTGCCCATCCTCCCGGGACCTCCGGCATCCCGGACTCGGTGGCCAGCGGGCCCCACGCGATGAGCGCTCCGGGTTCGGTGACGTCGACAAGCCTGCTGCGGCTAGCCTGTGACCATCCCGACAATCCTCCGACGGGAGCCAACGCTGCGGTGTCGACTACGACGAGGTCGTAGTGAGGCGTCAACCGCCCCATCAGATCTTCGATATTGCCGACGTCGACCGTGAGCCGATCCCCTCTCGCGATCGCCAACTCCGTGTCGAAGTGCTCCCGTCCCAACTCGACCACGGCCCCGGTTCGCTCGATCACGTCCACCGCTCCAATAGGGTGCTCGCGAAGCAGCGTGCGCGGAGCAGTCGATGCCCCGCCGCCGACCAGGAGCACACGCCAGCTGGTGTCCGCGGCGGGCATCAGAGCCCTGACCAGAGCGACATCCCAGGGCGTGACGGCGTTCTCACCAAGCGAGACCGAGCGTCTCAGATACGGACCCTCGAAGAGGTGCCGGGTCGCCACGTCGACGTCCGAAACTCGCCGATCCTCTACGCGTACTTCACCCCCGCGCGAGGCTCGGCGGGCGCGAATCTCTATGCGTTGGCGCGACCGCAGCACACCCCCGAAGATCATCCCCCCGAGTGAAAGCATGGCCAGACACGCGATGAGCAACGCGGCCGGCGTCGGAGCACGCGGCAAGAGAACTCCGGTAGCGACGACGCCCAGCGCGGCCCCGACCATGGCCGGAGCACCCGGGCCTCGCAGGCGATCACCCGAACCACCGATCACCACCGACATTCCCCCGAGCACGGCCCCGGCCGCGTAGAGCGGTACGCCTGCCAAGACCGCGAGTCCGAGTCCCTGCTGAAGGCGTCCCTCACCGATCCACTCGACGAGGCTCCATGCCGTTCCGAAGGCCGCCGCTGCCAGAAACGCCACCAGACAAAAGAGCCAGCGGCGCCGGAGTCGGTCCACCAGGTCCTCACCCGTCGTCGGGACCCACCACAACCCTCCAGCGAGAGCGACACCCTCCACTGCGAGAATCGTGGTCAGAGAACGCATGAACCCCGGGCCCTCGTACAGCAAGAGGCCGATCGCCACCTCTGCCGCGATCGCGGCGGAGGCACCGACAAGGAGCGGGGGCAGCCACCAGGAGCGGAACCGCATGCTCATCCGAGGGTCGAGCTCAGGCGGCCGCGATAGAACATCAGCGGCGCGCGATCACTCGTGGCGGCTCCCTCGACTTTCCCGAAGATAATCGAGTGATCCCCGCCACTCAGGACCTCCTGGACCGAGCAGTCCAGCCAGGCGACTCCCTCTTCGATAACCGGGGCGCCAAGCGCGCTCGGGCTCCACCGCAGAGAGTCGAAGCGCCCCTCGGACGGCCTGGTGGAGAATCGCGTGGCGATCTCGCCCTGCTCCGCAGACAGGACGTTGATGGTGAAGTTCGGCGCGGTCACGAGTCGGTCGTGGGAAGACGACGCCCGCCCGATGCACACGAGCACAAGCGGGGGATCCAGCGACAGCGACGTGAAGGAGTTCACGGTCAGTCCGTACGGCTCGCCCCCGTCGTCGAGCCCGGTCACCACCGTCACGCCCGTGGGGTACGAACTCATCACGTCACGCAACGAGGCGCTCTTTCCTATGGCCATCTCAGCTTGCTCACCGAAGGGGCGACGCTAGGTTGTTAAGTTCGGGATCCGCCTTCGGATCTCGGGCGTTTACCGACCCAAGGGCTTGATGCGAAAGCACTTACTAGCGATCGCGGTGATCTTAACCGTGGCCGCGGGCTGCGACAATGTGGCCTGGGGCGGGATCGACCTAACGCTGAAGGCCCCGCCACCTTCTTCGAGGGGCCGAACCGCCGCGGTCACCGTCGACGAGGACCCCCCTCCGGAGAACTTCGACGGGCCGATTCTTCTTGCCGGGGTCAGAGATGGGTCGCGCGCGGAATTCGTCGTCGTCGGCGAAGTACACCCCGACGAGCTGCGCGCGTTTCCGGACCCGAACTTCCCCGAGGACGTCGACAGGCTGAGCCGGATCGCCGCGCCGGGATCCGAGTGGATCCTGTTCTCCGAGGGTGTCCGTATCGGGCGAATGGTGGTCGACGCCACCCAGCGAGCGCCCGAGTTCTGCGGATCTCCGACCACGCTTTCCGGCGTAATCGAGGTGGTCCCGACCGCCGCGGCGGCTGAACGCCTGCTGGCGTTACCGACCGGGACCGCCGCGGGCCGTCCGTACGAGGACTACAGGCCGATCTCCCACGTATACGATCAGCGCGTCGCCACAAATAGTCTCGCCACCGAAGCCATACCGGAGTACGGGGCCACGTGGCCGCGGCTCGGTGTTCTCGACGCACGAAAGCACATCCAGGCGTTCCAAATCCGGAACGCTCAGCTGCAGTCGGTCGCCGCGACGTTCATGAACCAAGACCAGCTCGACGTCTCATCTCCGGGCCAAGGCGCCTACTCCTTGTTCGTGATCGGGCGACAGGTGGGCGAGGAATACCAGCGCGCCTACGTCTCGTATCGGTCGGTCGAGGCTGACGGTAAAGGGGCACCGCGATATTTCGATCATCTGGACTGGGACGGGGACGGCACAGACGAGATCTTGCTCGATGTCTTCGGGGCCAACCGCCGATGGTTCGCCGCGCTCAGCAGTCGCGATGGCTCTTGGATCCGCACGTTCCAAAGCTCGTGTGGGTCCAGCGGCGGCGCGGGGAGCTGATGCCGCGGCAAACGCCGCTCCACGCGTTCGTCCTGCTCTGGCTCGCCGGATCGGCGCTCGCGGTCGGATGTGAGGTCGAGCCTGCGCCCGAACCCTCCGGCGCAGCCGGCCCGGCCGTCGTCGATGCCGCCGGCGTAGAGCACTCCTTCGCGCAGCCCGCTCGACGAATCATCTCACTCGTGCCGGCCGCGACCAAGACGATCCGAGCGATCGGCGCCGGCGGCGCTCTGGTGGGCCGCACGGACTACGACACCGACGACTGGGTGACCGACCGGCCTTCCGTAGGGGGAGGGCTCGACCCGAATCTGGAGGCGATCGTCTCGCTCAGCCCCGACCTCGTAGTCCGCTTCGCCGGCGCCCAGGACCCACGCACGGCGGCGCGTCTGGACGAGCTTGGAATCCGACACCTCGCGGTTCGCCCCGATCGGATCGAGGACATCTACGAAATGGTCTCGATCCTGGGGCACGCGACCGGCCACGTCGCGGCGGCCGACTCGCTGGTGCAGTCGCTGAGGAACGGCTTGAGCGAAGTCGCTCTTGCCGTGGCCGACTGGCCGCGGCTCCGCGTCGTCTACGTTCTGGGCGGCACCCCTCCATGGGTCGCCGGCCCTGGCACGTACATCGACGAAGTGATCTCGCTCATCGGGGGCGACAACGCCTTCGGCGACCTCGCCGAGCTCTACTCGGCGGTGAGCCCGGAAGAGTTCCGGACACGCTCGATCGACGTCGTTCTCGTCTCGTCGGCGGGAGACTTCGACCCGTCGATGACGCCGCATGCGCGGGTGGTGGCGATCGGAGACCTATTGGACATGCCCGGACCCGCGATCGTCGAAGCGGCGCGAAGGGTTGCTCGGATGATGCACGGCCGGAACCCGCGGTGACGCGTTGGACGCTGGGGGCGACCCTGACCGGGCTCTTGGCGCTCTCCGTGGTCCTGGGGGTCCGCTTCGGCTCCGTACCCCTGTCGACCGCCGAGGTCCTCGCCGTCTTGAGCGGCGGCGGTGAGCCGATCGCCCGCGACATCGTCGTCAGTCTGCGTCTGCCACGCGTCCTGCTGGGCGTTCTGGTGGGCGGCGGACTCGCGGTGGCCGGCGCGACCTTCCAGGCGCTGCTGCGAAACCCGTTGGCGGAACCCTATATCCTGGGGATCTCTGGTGGCGCGTCGGTCGGCGCGGTGCTCGTGCTCTCACTCGGGTGGGCAGGCGCCACTTCGTGGACACTGCCGCTCGCGGCATTCGCCGGGGCGCTCTTGGCGATCGTGATGGTCTTCGGCGTGGCGACGGCCACGGGTCGCCCCCTGGATGTTCGCGTGCTGCTGCTCGCGGGCGTCGTCGTCGCGGCCTTCTTTTCGGCCTGCATCGCCTTCATTCTGTCGGTCTCTTCCGCGCGCACGGTCCAGAGCGCGGTTCTATGGATCATGGGCAGCCTCGCTGGAGCGAGTTGGCGAAGCGTCAGTCTCGCTGCGGCATATACGATTCCGTCGGCCATCGTCCTGCTCGGGCTCGCGCGACCGCTCAACTTGATGGCCATAGGTGAGGAGACGGCCTATTACCTCGGAGCCGACGTCGAGCGGGTGAAGCGCCTCGCGCTCCTGATCGCGGCCCTGATCACCGCATCCGGCGTCGCGGTCGCCGGAGTGATCGGGTTCGTCGGCCTCGTGGTACCGCACGGGGTCCGCCTCTTGGTGGGGTCGGATCATCGCGCGTTGATCCCCCTGTCGTTTCTGGCCGGTGGCGCTTTTCTGACCATGGCGGATCTCGTTGCCCGACTCGCGCTGGCCCCCACGGAGATCCCGATCGGGGTCATCACCGCGTTCGTCGGAGTGCCGGTCTTTCTCGTCCTGCTGCGTCGGAGCCTGACTACGCCATGAGGCTCGAGGCCGAGCAAGTCGTCGTCCGTTATGCGGGCCAGGAGCGGCCGGCGCTCGACGGCGTGTCGATGGCCGTGCCCGCCGGGTCGATGTACGCCGTGCTCGGCCCCAATGGCTCCGGAAAGTCCACGCTCATGCGGGCGCTTCTCGGGGTCCTTCGACTCGAGTCGGGTCGGGCCACAGTGGACGGTCGCGCGTGCGACGATTGGACCCGCAAGGACCTGGCGAGAGCGGTAGGTGCCGTGCCCCAGACCGAGTCCGTCGCCTTCCCCTTAACGGTCAGGGAAATGGTCGGCATGGGTAGGTACCCACACCTGGGGCCGCTCGCGGCCGAAACCGATGAGGACCGTGCCGCTGTGGCTCGGGCTCTCTCCGCCTGCGACGTGGCAGACCTCTCGCACCGCGACGTGACGACCCTCTCCGGGGGCGAGTTTCAGCGCGTCCGAATCGCCCGCGCGTTGTCTCAAGAGCCCCGCGCTCTCGTCCTCGACGAGCCGACGACCAGCCTCGATATCCGCCATCAGATGGCGATCCTCGAGCTGCTGCGCGCATCCGCGGATGAGGGCATGACCGTTTTTCTGATCACCCACAGCATCGACCTGGTGGCCCAGTTCGCGGACCACATGCTTCTTCTCGCTGAGGGTCGGGTCGTGGCCCAGGGCACGCCGCAGGAAGTGATTCGTGCCGACGTATTGTCCGACGTGTACCAGTGGCCCGTCTCCGTTCACCACGACCCAGAAACCGGGGCCCCACGCGTGACTCCGCTGCGCACGGGTCGGTCGGAGAACGCCCGCGCCCGAGGGACCTAGCGACCCTCAGCGAGCCGCAGCCTCCTCGGCCTCGAGGCGGAGGGTTACGTAACTCGCATGGCGGGACTCGACGATATCCCCTGACTGCAAAGCACTCCGCACGGCACACTTCGGTTCGTGGATGTGGGTGCACGCCCTGAAGTGACACGCGCCCTCGTACTCCACGATGGCCGCGACAAGGTTGTTGTCGGTGTACGAGTAGCCCAGCGACAACATGGTCGGCCCCACGGACGTAGCCTTGTGCTCGATGAGCGCCAGCGCCTGGTTCGGGAAGT
>JADFLD010000144.1 GCA_022564535.1 Gemmatimonadota bacterium | reverse complement strand
GGGCGCGACAGTCACGACCCCCACGACGTTGAGGACGGGTGAGGATGATCTGCGCACGCCGATGGCGGAGACCGAGCAGTACTATCAGGCGCTGAAGCTGCTCGGAGTAGAGACACAGATGGTGCGAATTCAGAACTCCTACCATGGCATTGCTGGGAGCAGTCCGTCGAACCTCATCGCAAAGGTCGCCAACGTCCTGGAGTGGCTCGAGCGACATAAGAGCCCGAGTCGGCCCGTGAGCCAATGACGAAGGTCGACCAATTCGAATCGGTATTTCGGGCCGCGACCAAGACGCCCTTCAAATACGAGCCCGTCGAGGTCGGGTCGGTACTGGTCGTCAGCGATCGGCCGGAGTCCGAGGCGAACGCGTTCGGCGAACGTGTCCGCGCCTTCCTCTCGGTGCTCGACCGCGGGGAGAACGTGCGATGGACGACGGTGCACGGGGGGCAGTTCGACACCGTGCCGCAACTCCTCGAGCTGGTCGAGAAAGAGCGCGCCGGCCTGATCTGCACCTACCGGCACCTCCACAGTGAATCGTGGCGTTGGCCGTACACGCTGGGCGAGTACATCGACGTGCTGACGCAGGCGACGTCGACTCCGGTGCTGGTGCTTCCCCATCCGGAGCGTGCCTCAGACCGGGCATTCACCGACACGGATGTCGTCGTCGCGATGACGGATCACCTCGTCGGCGACGACAGACTCGTGAATTGGGCCGCACGCTTCACCGACGCGGGCGGTCGACTCGTGCTCAGCAACGTCGAGGACGCCGCCGCGTTCGAGCGCTTCATGGAGGTGGTCGGCAGGATCCCCAGCATCGACACGGAAGACGCGCGGCGGAAAATCCAGGAACGCTTCGAGCGCGATGCCCACGGGTACATCGCCAGCTGCGGGCATGCGCTGACTCGAGCCGGGCTTCCGTTTTCTCTCCAGGAGATCGTCGCCCGCGGGCACCACCTCAGCGAGTACCTCAGGATCGTGGAGGAGCACGATGCCGATCTCCTCGTCATGAACACGAAGGACGGCGACCAGCTCGCGATGCACGGTCTGGCGTACCCGTTGGCGATCGAGGTTCGATCGATTCCGTTGCTCCTGCTGTGATCCTGCAGGGAGCGGCACAGGCTGCCCAGCACGTCACGCCGGAGGTTTCAGCCCCGATCACGGCGCTCTTCGCGGTCATCCTCGTCGCGATGATCCTGAGCTTGGCGCTCGAGGAGAAGCTCCACGCGAAGAAGTCGCTCATCGTCGGGCTGTTCGCGATGGTCTCGCTCCTCCTCGGCGCCGTCCTGCTCCCCCTCCCCTTCGGGCCCTATCTGATCGGTGGGCATGAGGTTTCAATGCCGGTTTACATCCCGGCGGTCGATTGGGGCGTGATCACGCTCATTCTGGGTGCGAGTCTGTTTGTCGACGTCACGTCCCGCTCCGGCCTGTTCACGTGGATCGCGATCCGGCTCACCAAGGCGTCGGGTGGAGACCCACTGAAGCTGTTCTGGTTCTACGGATGTATGACCGTCGTCTTCAGCGCCGTCCTGAACAACGTGACCGCCATGATCATCGTCGGGTCGCTCACGGCGGTCTCGCTGGACAGGCTCGATCGAAAAGGCAAGATGCTCGGCTTTCTCCTGGTACAGGGACTTCTCACCAATATCGGCGGCCTGCTCACGCTCATCAGCTCGGTCCCCAATATCATCGTGGGCACCGCCGCCGACATCAGCTTCATCTCGTTCTTCGTGAGGGCGAGCCCCTTCGTGCTCGTGGCGACGATCGTAACGCTGCTCATGGGTGCGCGGATTTTCGGCGTCGTCGCACTCGCGGACGAGCAGGCGCGTGCCGAAGCGCGCGAGCTCGTCGCTGGCTTCGACGAGAACGACGGCATCGAGAGCTGGGGTTTCTTCTGGTTCGCGGCCGCGATGTTGACGCTGTTCATCCTCACGATCGCGACCACGTCGGTATTGCCGTACGTCTCCGACCTCGGGATGGGCTTCGTGGCGCTCGGTTTCGCGGGGGTCATGCTCGTTCGGTACAAGGACGACGTGGACGAGTTCTATCGAACGATCGACTGGGACCTGCTCGGCTTCTTTGCGGCCCTCTTCGTAGTCATAAACGTGATGGAACACGCGCAGGTGCTGGCGCTGATCGGTCTGGGGTTGGAGTGGATGATCGACCTCGGCCCGACGCTAGGAACCGGGGCTGTGATGATCGCGACGGCGGCCTTCAGCGCGGTCACCGACAACATCCCGCTCGCGGCGATGCTCGCGAAGATCATCACGGGCATTCCTGGTCCCGATGGTCTGATGCGGCCACCGACGGACCCGCTTTGGTGGGCGGTCATCTTTGGCGCCAACCTCGGAGGAAACCTGACGCCGATCGGTTCGGCTTCGACGCTCGTTGCCGTCACCATCATCCACAAGCACGGGATCCGCCTCTCCTTCATGGGCTTCGTGAAGAAGGCGATGCCGTTCGCGCTGGCGCAGATCGCGATCGCCACCGTGTACGTCCTGTGGCTCCTCTGAACGGTAGCCCTGATGGGTGACACTTACACACCCCTGATGGGTGACAGTCTCGTAATCTAAGCTGCAGGTGTTTTTTTGTAATTGTTCCTCCTCCCCCCGGAGCTCGCAGCGCGAAGCGCGGAGGGACGCGAAGCGAGAGATCATCGTTTGGGGTTACGCGACGAGAAGCCGTCGTGATCGAGAATGGCGAGCTTGGTCGTGTGGAGCCAGCCGAGCGCGACGGGCCCGAAGGAGACGGCCCAGACGTCGGAGGCGACCTCTTCGAGACCGATGTACTCGCCGCCGAGGAGATGAGAGACGTTGACCCATGCGGAGTGCCACCGGATGCCTCCATTGGATGAGACCTTACGGACCTCGAAGTGAGCTGGATACTCCAGGGTGAGGAGCTTCGAAGGGAAGGTCCTGGAAGAGGGCTCATAGACTGAAGCGGGGGTCTTGTTGGCGAGCGCCTCGTGGGGCCGGACCTCGTTGAAGTCGATCCTCCAGGCGTTGAAGCGCCGCTGCTGTGCGCTGCGGTTGGCGGCGGGCGGAATGGTGGTCTCGGCCTTGAGATCCCTGTGCATGCGTTCGTGTCGGCCGTTCTGCTGGGGTGATGCGGGCTCGATGAGGTCGGGCATGATGCCGAGCTTGATCCACCAGACGGATAGGCGAGAGAGGCGGCCGAGGGACATGGAAGCGAAGGGCGGCCCATTGTCAGTGCGCATGCGGTCAGGGAGCCCGAACTCGCGGAAGATGCGCGTGAAGACACGACGACTTCCGGCATAGGTGGTGCCGGCCAGCCCCTGGCACCCGAGGAGGTTGCGGCTACAGCCGTCCTGGACGGTGAGGGGATAGCAGTAGATGCCGTCGAGGGTCTTGAACTGGCCCTTGAAGTCGGCAGACCAGATGCCGTTGGGTGCGTCGAAGGTCGCAGTGGGCCGACCGGGATGGGTCGGCTTACGCCGCTTCTTGTTGCGGTTGACGAGACCCTTGAGGACGAAGTGCTTGTGCAGGGTCTGCGGGGCGGGCAGAGGCCAGTCGGGATGAAGCGTCTCGAGTCGACCGAGGATCTTGCCTGCCCCCCACCGGGGTCGCTGCCTACGGAGCTCGAAGGCCGCTTCGAGGATCATGGGGTCGGTCGCATGAGGGCAGATACGGGGCCGATGCGATCGATCGAGAAGGCCGTCGGGCCCCTCGAGTTCGTATCGCTCAAGCCACTTGTAGCCGGCTTGACGGCTCACGCCGTAGCGTCTGCAGAGTTCGGCGTGAGAGAACAGGCCGCCCTGGGTCTCCAGGACAAATCGCTTGCGTTGGGTCACGGGATCAGTCTCCATCCATGGCATGGGCGCGCTCCCAATTCGTGAGGAATTGGCGCCACGTTAAGGGTCGAGACTGTCACCCATCAGGGGTGTGTATTGTGTCACCCATCAGGGGTGACCGTACCAGATCGCGTTCTAACAAGCGATTGACACAGACACGGCTGACCGAGCAGGCGCAGAGAACGAGTCCGGGAGTTTCTACCGGCCGGGAAGCTGCGTTCCGTTGGATAGACTCCAAACGTAAGCGGCCAGGGAGGAATACTGCTCCCAGTCTAGATCGATTCCTCCGCCAGGATTCATCTCGAAGCGCCAGTCCGGATCCGAGAGCAGTTCGCGCCGCACGCCCCAGAAAATGGTTCTCCGGATTTCTTCTAAGGACCCGTCGCTTTGGACCCACGTCGAGTCGGTGAGGTCCGGGCCGTTGCGACCTCCAGACCCCCCGTCACCGTGGCACCGCCGGCAGCTCCGCGAATTGAATAGCGAGTCGCCCTCTGCGAGCATTCCCGCCCAACGCTGGACTTGGTCCCGCTGCAGCCATTCACGGATCTCTAACGGCAACTCGTCCTGTTGAGCGGCTGCGGCCGAGGCGAAGCACATGCTGGCGGCGACACAAAGGATCGCCCGTACGCTCCCATTCATCATCATCCGTTCCCTCCTCGTCGTGGCGGTCACTTCCTCTCGGCGACATCGTAACAAACTACTGCTTTGTGAGCAGTTGTCCGAGCGCTTCACGGGGTTTCATGGGCACCCACCGAAGACCCTAAACCGTTGATATGACTGTCCTATCACGGTAGCTTTCGTTTCGGGGCGTTTCAGGCGGTACCACCGCTGACACCGGATTACGTGCCCTAGGGTGTGCCCTAAGAGGGCGACTGTTCCCTTGTCGTATATAGTCGCTCTCCGGTTATCAGGCGTTTAGGGCACAACCGCTGTGCCCTAGGGGACCTACGACGGGAGGATGTGCGATGGCTCGACTCAGGCTCACGGCGAAGGGTATCGAAGCGCTCGCGACCGAGTCTCCACAGGCCGACTTTTGGGATGACCTGACGCGGGGACTATGCCTCCGGGTCTCGGGTGTGACAGGCCTGAAGACGTGGCTCGTTCGGTACAGAGCGAACGGGAAGCATCGCCGGCAGAAGATCGGGACGTACCCAGCGATGTCGCTCGCTGACGCGCGCTCAGAGGCCCGCAGCATTATGACCCGCACGATCCAGGGCGAAGACCCAGCCCTCGAGCGAGAGGTTGCGCGGAGCACCGATCACACGTTCGAGGCCATGGCCCGCGAGGTACTCGACGCGAAGGCCGCCACCACCCGGGAGCGAACCCAACACGAGCGCGAGCGCATCCTCAAGGCCGACCTCTTGCCGGCGTGGCGGAAACGGCCAGCCGGTAGCGTCACCCGCCGGGAAGTTGTTCGGCTCGTCGAGCGAATCGCTGCACGAGCCACCGTGATGGGGAACCGAACCCTGGCCTTGATCCGACTCCTCTACAACGAGGCACTCGCACGGGAATTCCCGGGGGTCGAGTACAATCCGGCCCATATGGTGAAGCCGCCTCGCCCAGAGGGTGGACGAGATCGCTTCCTGGAGCGTGACGAGATCGCGGTGGCATGGAAGGCCATGGAGGAGGAGCTCCCGGTCGTGCGGACGATCTTTCGGGTGACGCTCCTGACGGCCCAGAGAGTGGGGAGCGTGTGTGCGATGCGGTGGCAGGACATCGACGCGGCCGATGTGTGGCGCATCCCCGCGGAGGCGTTCAAGGGAAGGCGCCCCCATCTCGTTCCGCTGTCCACTGAAGTCCTCGATGTGATCGCCGAACTCAGGGGGCTCGACGATACGCACGTATTCCCCGGTCGGACCGACGGCAAGAAACCGCACGTCGTGACCACGAGCGGAGCACTCAACCGGATTCGCAGACGGACGGAGCTCGAGCATTGGACCACCCACGATTTCCGGACGACGTTTCGGACGCACGCGACGCGGTCCGCGAAGCCGTCGAGCAAGAAGGACCCCTCCGGCCTGGGCGTTGCCCCCAACATCGCGGACGCCGTTCTCGGTCACATCGAACCGACGCTCGGATTCAGACGCTACACCGGGGATGGCGAGCGTTACCTACTCGCCGAGAAACGGGAGGCGCTCGAGAAGTGGGGCGCGTTCGTGCGGGCCGCGGTGGAGGCTGAAGCATGAAGCTCGGGGGAGGGCCTCGGTACGTCCCCGGCGGGCGTCCCGCACAATTCGGAGAAGACGGGGACCAGCCGACGCACAATGCCCGTACGATCGCTCTTCGCGTTCTTCACAACGAGCTCCCGGAGGTATCAGAGTCGTT
>JADFLD010000143.1 GCA_022564535.1 Gemmatimonadota bacterium | reverse complement strand
GGGAGCCCGACGCGGATTGGATCGCCGTGGCCCACGAAGGTGGGCCGGTGCGGGGATTCAGCCGGATGATGCCTGCCTTTCGCGGCGCACTGACCCCCGGCCAACTCGGCCGCATCGTGCGCTATATCCGCACCCTATGCACCGATCCCTCCTGGCCGCGTGGAGAGCTCAACCTTCCCCGGGCGCTTCTCACGGAGAAGGCGTATCCCGAGGACGAGTGGGTGGTCGAAGTCGAAACCAGTTTGGAGGGAGAAGGCGCGATCGGAAGCGTGTTCGTGTACGAGCAGCGCTTCGGGCCGCGCAGTCAGTTCGAGGTATCGATCCCGTTCAGGTGGCGCGAGGTGCCCGATCCGGGCGGGCTCCCAGGCGTAGACCGGTGGGTAAGCGGGCTCGGTGACGTGGCCCTGGGCCTGAAGCACGCGGTGTACCACAGCAGCGAGTCGGGGACGATCTTCTCTGTCGCGGGTGAAGTCATCCTGCCGACAGGAGACGAGTCGAAGGGTCTTGGAGCCGATGGGAGCGCTCTGGAAGCGTTCCTAGCGTTCGGGCAGATTCTGCCATCGGATGCGTTTATCCAGCTCCAGGCTGGCGTCGAGGTGCCCCTATATGCCGGCTCCGCGAACGAGATCTTCGGCCGAATGGCTCTTGGGCGCGGATTTTCCCAGGGAGCGTGGGGCCGGAGCTGGACTCCGATGATCGAGGTCCAGGCGAAGCGCGATCTGAAGACGGGCGCCGGCACGGTATTGGACCTCGTGCCCCAGGTGCAGGTCTCGCTGAATACGCGACAACACGTCCTTGCTAGCGTCGGCGTCATGCTGCCCGCCACCGGGCCGGCGGGTCGTTCCGCGAGCCTCGTCCTGTATGTCCTCTTGGATTGGTTCGACGGTGGCTTCTTCGAGGGATGGTGATGCCTGAGCAGACCTGGACGCTGGCCGTGGTCTTGCTCGTGGGAGCGGCGCTGACCGTGCGTCAGTCGGATGTCGTGGTGGCGTCGGCGCCGCGTCCGAAGGAGGTGGCATCGGCGCCCCGGGGTGGGGCCAAGGCTGCCGACGACCTGTTCCTCACAGCGGATCGGTGCATGGCCTGCCACAAGGGGGTGGTCACGTCCGAGGGCGTGGACGTCTCCATCGGGTACGACTGGCGCGCCTCGATGATGGCGAACAGCGCTCGGGATCCGTACTGGCAGGCTGCGGTCCGGAGGGAAATCCTGGACTATCCGGAAGCTGCGGGGGCGATTGAGGGTCAGTGCAGCCGGTGCCATATGCCCATGGCGAACGTCACCGCACGGGCGGAAGGTCGGATGGGTTCGGTCTTTGCCAACCTCCCGGTCGGGACGAACACCGAGGACGAGGCGCTCCTCGCGGGAGACGGCGTGTCCTGTACGGTGTGCCATCAGGTCTCGGCGAACGGACTCGGAAACGAAACGAGCTTCACCGGTGGCTTTCAGATCGAGACGGAGGTGCCTTCCGAAGGGCGGCCCATTTTCGGTCCGTTCGAGCCCGATTCGGGCGGCGTGGGCATCATGCGTTCTGCCACGAGCTTCCGCCCCACCGAGAGCCCGCACGTCCAGTCTTCGGAACTGTGCGCGACCTGCCATACGTTGTCTACCCACTCGGTTCGACCGGATGGGGGGCGGGGCCCTCAGTTTACGGAACAGGCGCCCTATCTCGAGTGGCGGGCCAGCTCGTTCGCCAGGGACGAAACGAGCTGTCAGGACTGCCACATGCCCGAGGTCGGGGAGGACGTACCGGTCACGCGCGTCCTCGGGCGAGCACGTCCCAACGTATCTCGGCACGTATTCCGTGGCGGTAACTTCTTCGTGCTTCGCATGCTGAGCCGCTACCGCGACGAGTTGGGAGTAATAGCTCTACCGCATGAACTAGCGGTCGCCGCGGACCGTACCGAGGACCACCTTCGCGAATCGACCGCCGAGGTGACCGTCGTGACCGCGAAGGTCGCCGACGGGCGACTCGAAGCGGTGGTCGAGGTGCGAAACAAGGCCGGGCACAAATTCCCCACGGCCTATCCCTCGCGTCGCGCCTGGTTACACGTGACCGTAGTCGACAGGTTCGGACGCACGGCGTTCGAGTCGGGCGCGTTCTCGCCGGATGGGAGCCTCGTCGGTAGCGACAACGACGAGGACGGAGCGCGCTACGAGCCGCACCGCACCGAGATCACCCAGCCGGACCAGGTGCAGATCTACGAGGCCGTGATGGTCGATGGGGAGGGGCGCGTCACCACGGGCCTGATGTCCGCTGACCGATGGGTGAAGGACAACCGACTCCTACCCATCGGGTTCGACCGTGGCGGAGCGGACCCTCGCGTGGCCGTGCTGGGTGAGGCAACCCACGACGCGGACTTCTCGCCAGGCCTGGATCGCATCACCTACTCCGTCGCCATCGACCCCGGCTCGGGCCCGTTCACCGTGACAGTCGAGCTTTGGTTCCAGCCGATCGGGTATCGGTGGGCCGAGAACCTGGCTGAATACGACGCTTTCGAGACCGCGCGGTTCGTGCGCTTCTACAGGGAGATGGCCTCGAGCTCCGCGATCGTGATAGCGGAGGACTCGGCCCTGACAAGATAGTTCTCAGCCGTCTCTGGCTCGAGCCGTCGGCCCACGGGGTCGTGAAGGCGACCCCTGACGGGCGCAGGCGCGTGTACGCGCTCGAGCTTCGTGGGCTGGAGCCGCTACGGGCGTACGTCGAGAGTTTCTGGGACGATGTCCTCGACGCATATCAGCGATCGTGGACCACGACGGAACAGGAGAAAAGGAAGAAATGACGACGACAATCGCACCGATCGTGAAGGATGTGACCGTGCCTGCGACGCCCGAGGCGGCGTTCCATCGCTTCACGACGGAGATAGGGACGTGGTGGCCCATGAGCCATTCGGTGGGGAAAGACAACGCGAGCGGGCTGACGATGGAGGCCGGCGTCGGCGGCCGCCTGTACGAGACCGGCATCGACGGGACAGAAACCGAGTGGGGACGCGTTACCGTCTGGGAGCCGAACAGGCGTGTCGCGTTCACGTGGCACCCTGGCCATGAATCCGATATGGCTCGTCTCGTCGAGGTCGGATTCGAGGACGCCGGGGACGGCACTCGGGTGACGTTGACCCATTCGGGTTGGGAGGTACTCGGGGAACGTGGGCAGAGCGTGCGCGACGAGTACGACGGTGGATGGGAGCAGGTGTTGGCGGACTACGTTGGCTCGCTGACAAGCTGAGCGTTGGGGGGGTGACGTAGCCGAAAGGTCGGGTCACCCCTCCACCGACGCTCCGATGGGACACTCGTCCGCCGTGAACTTCGAACGCTCACCCTGGACGAGGGACTCCGGCGGACCGCTGAGCGAACCCCGGCCCCGTCGACTCAAGCGAATCCGACTTCCGACCGATAATGGAGACATGAACATCTCTTCTAGGTAGTCGAGAGGAACCTAACCGCTACGAGTGGACGGAGCCTCCGGCAAGGGAGGCGGTTATGCGCCACGCCACATTCGTACCGGTACGCAACGCGAGTATCAGCTCGCTGATTGTGCTGTTCTCCGTCGCCTGTGTCGGCCAAGTCGCGGACGTACCGCTCCCGCGGACCCAGCTTGACCCGAACGCCAGCGCCTTTGCCGTCGAGCTCGGCGAGGCGTTCAACCGCGTCGCCGAAGCTCTCCGTCCTACCGTCGTCTTCATCCGCAACGAAAGCCGGCGGGGTAGGGCGAGGGCCGCGAGGACGGGTGGGGCCACGCCCAGCGCAACCTCCACAGGCACCGGGTTCATCGTGCGTGAGGATGGCTACGTCGTCACCAACTATCACGTGGTCGAGGGTGCTCACCAGCTGTTGGTGCGACTCTATGACGAGCGTGAGTACGTGGCCGAGCTCGTCGGCACCGACCCCCTCACCGACCTCGCGGTACTGAAGATCAGCGAGACGGGGCTGCCCGTTGCGGAGCTCGGGGACTCGGATGCGCTGCGGGTGGGGCACTGGGTGCTCGCCATCGGAAACCCGCTTGGAAGGGCCCTGTCCTTCAGCGTGACCGCCGGCATCGTCAGCGCCACTGAACGCACGCTCGTAAGCGGTCGCAGTGGGCCGACGTCGGTGCTCGACTACATCCAGACCGACGCCGTCGCGAATACCGGAAATTCGGGAGGGCCGCTCATCGACCTGCATGGCAAGATCGTGGGTGTCAACGCGGCGATCTTCAGCACTACGGGTTCCTATCAGGGCTATACCCTGGCCATTCCCGCCAATCTGGTGGCGCCCGTCGTGGCGCGACTCATCGAGGACGGGAAGGTTCGGCGTAGCGGCCTCGGCGTGACCGTAGAAGACGCCACTGTGGAGGACGCCATGGCCTTCGGTCTGGAGTCGGTCTACGGGGTCGTCGTGCAGGATGCCTCTGCGGGTGGTGGCGCGGCGGAGCGCGCCGGATTGCGCGATGGCGATGTCATCGTAGCTGTAGATGGCAAACCGATCATGTCCACCGCGCAGCTCCAGAGGGCCGTGTGGTTCAGGGGGAGCGGGGAGGAGGTGAGTGTCTCTGTGAGGCGCGACGGCGGGGTCGCCAGTACGCTCAGGATCCTCCTCCAGTGGTTGGCCTCCGAGGACGGGGAGGAGTCCGAGAATCGACCGGCGGACGAGATTGCGCCCCCATGCTCCGACAATCCGCTCGGCCTGTGCTTGGTAGAGGCGGGAGACGAGCCCGCCGTCGGCGCCGACCCGACGACGGACGCGAGGGGGCTCTTCGTAAGGAACGTCTACTCGGTGGGGCCGTCGTTTGGAAAGTTGATGCCGAACGTCGACGTCATCACTCATGTGAACGGTGTGCGCGTCCGGTCGTTGGCGGACCTCGACAGTGTTCTGTCCGAATGCCTGGCGGGGCAGATCGTGGCGGTGAGGACATACCGGCGTCGGACCCAGGAGCGGGGTTTCACCCGCGTTCGGCTGCGGGGCTGATCCTCGGCCCGACGCGGGTTCAGAGGTTTTCCCGGAGGGGGGCCTCACGACCCCTTGTCGAACACGATCCACCAGCGCCCGGCGTCGTCCTTGCGCCAGATCGAATTGAATCGTCCAGTGGTCTCTCCGGAGGCTGCTATGACGGGTCCGGAGGACAGCGCCAGCCGCTCCGACTCGAGAACCTGCACGAGATCCGGGCTCCATGAGAAGGGTGCGACCTCGCCGTCGAAGAAGCGCCGCCAGGACTCGACGATTGCGTCGCGTCCACGCAGGGGAGTGTTGCCGTTGAAGAAGATCGCGTCGGGTGCGATGAACGAAACGAACGCATCCAGGTCGCGGTCGCTCATGGTCTTCGCGAAGGCTGTTTCACGGGCTCGCACCTCATCCGACGACGGGCCGTCGAATTGCCCCGCCCCCGGGGCGGGTAGGAGGCACGCCACCGTGGCGACCCAAAATGCTACGCCCGATGCCACTCTACGTGCCCCGTGTCCGCTCATCGCATCGCCTCCAGCCTGAACTCGAGTATTGAAGTCCGACGCCTGATGTTGCATTGACGACCCCGCCTCGCGGTGCGCCAGGGACCGCTGCATCGTATGATGACGGAGAACCTAACGTGGCAGTGAGGTGCACATGCCCGGTCCCCCGATCCGCCTGCACGCAGCCGTCCCGGTCGTAGCCGCGGGGAGTGCGAACCCGCCGTTCGGATCACCGCCGACATACGCTCGGCCTCGGCGGGCCGTTGGAAGCCGTGTACCCCAGCGGAGAAGGTCGTGAAAGAACTGAGAGCGGAGACTTCCACACAGAAGATCTACTGGGACAGTGAGAACGAGATCGTATGGGGCGAGTTGTTCGGCAACCTCACGACGGAAGAGCTAGCCAAAGAAAACATTGATGCTCAGGAGAGGGTTCGGGACAGCCTGGGCAAGGCGAAGACCCGCGTTCTGGTTGATATGCGCGCCACGACGGAGATATCGAAAGAGGCGCGCGACTACTTCGCGAACGAGAGAACGGCGTCCATCCAACGGGCCACGGCCTTGCTGGTACGCTCACCCGTGAGCCGGGTCATCGGCAACTTCTTCATGGGGCTGAACAAGCCGATGTCCCCAACCCGGATGTTTACGGACACGGCGGCGGCGATTCAGTGGCTGCATGGTTTCAGCGAGGACTGATCAGGGAGCCGACGAGCGATTGGATGCGATGCTGGG
>JADFLD010000142.1 GCA_022564535.1 Gemmatimonadota bacterium | reverse complement strand
GGCTGTGACGCGGACGCTGACCCCGACCCTCGTCTGGTCGTCGGGGAGAAGACGGGCGTTTCCAGAAACGACCGTGCTGACGTTGCCATTGTTGAAGTCGAGCACCCCGTCCGTCGAGCGCCGGGCGACCGCCAACGAATACCCGGCGCGCGCTGTGCCGGCGAGAAAGTCGGCGGCCACATCCTGACGCCCGAAGGCCCCACCCTGGAACGTGAGGGTGCCGTGCGGCGCTCCCCTTCCGGTACGCGTGATTACATGGATCACGCCGGCAACCGCGTCGGAACCATACAGAGCGCTGCTCGGACCGCGAACGATCTCGATGCGCTCGACGTTGTCGATCGTGAGTGCCGCGAAGTCGAATCCTCCCCCGGCCTGGTTCACCTGCACACCGTCCACCAGTACCAACGTGTAGTCACTTTCCCCACCGCGTAGGAAGATCGACGTGACCGCGCCGAATGAGCCGTTGCGAACGACGGCTACTCCGGGAACATCTCGAAGAGCGTCAGCAAGCGACCGAACGCCGAGTGCCCGAAGTCTGTCCCCGGAGAGCACCGTTACATGACTCGCGACCGCATCTACCGGGCGCGGCGTGGGACTCGCGGTGACGACGAGTCCCTCGAGAGAAAACGCGTCCTCCTGTGCTGCGATCGGCGGCGCAAGCGCCCAGGCGGACCCAGCCACGCAGACAATGAGGGCGGCGAGGCGACCGTACGGGCCTCCCACCGGCTGGTTCCTTCGAACTCGACCCACGCGACCTGGCGTCATGAAGAACGTCCTTTCCTACGCGGAAAGAACGGATTGCACCAGGAGTACGCCCGGTCCAAGCCGCCTCCCCACGGAGGTGTTGGCTTGTCTCGGGTGGGCCACGTCTCCTGGCTCGAGGTCGCCTGTTCGCCTTCCCGAGGATCACTCCCCAGTGGCAGCGCCGAACAGGCGTCGCGCACGCGATGCGCACGCACCTCTCACAGTGGCGGGGCCGCGCCGGATTCGCACCGGCTTCCGTTCGACCCACCCTCTCGATCAAAATTGTCGAAGCCAAGCTACCGGAACCCGGGTGAAATGCAACCATACTCGAATAAGGCGTTTCTTATTCGCCTTCTCGTCTCAGATCACCCTTCGCGTACGAGCTCGTACTTCTCGATCTTCTTATAGAGATTCGATCGCGGCATGTCGATGCGGCGCGCCGTCTCGGCGACGTTCCAGTCGTTCTCGCGGAGTTTCTGGAGAATGTAGGCGCGCTCCGCACCGTCTTTGAAGTCGGAAAAGTTCTCGGTGGCAAGGAGCTCGCCTCCGAGTCCACCGCTTGCCGAGCGCCCGGAAGCCAACCGCTCAACGTCCCCCACGGACACGACGTCGCCCGCGGCCAAAATCAGGAGGCGCTCCACAGTGTTACGGAGCTCCCGGACGTTGCCGGGCCAAGACAGGGTCTTCAGCCTTTCTATGGCGGCGTTCTCGAACTGCCGGCGCGGCATGCCATCGCGCTTCGCCATGATTGCGGAGAAGTGCTGGACAAGCATGGGGATGTCCTCGCGGCGCTCGCGCAGCGGAGGCACGTGGATGGGTACGACGTTGAGTCGGTAAAAGAGATCCTCACGAAAGTGGCCGTCGTCGATTCGGCTCTCGAGATCCTTGTTGGTCGCAGCAATGACCCGAACGTCCACGTCGACCGACTTCGAACTGCCGACGCGCGTGATGACCCCCTGCTCCAAGGCTCGCAGCACCTTCGCCTGCGCGTCCGGCGACATGTCGCCGATCTCGTCGAGGAACAAGGTACCGGTATCCGCCTGCTCGAACTTCCCTTCCCGATCCGCAACCGCCCCCGTGAAGGAGCCCTTGATATGGCCGAAGAGCGCTGACTCGATGAGTTCGGACGGGATCGCGGCACAGTTGACCTCGACGAACGGCCGGTCGAACCGGGGAGAGAGGCGGTGAATCGCCCGCGCTATCAACTCCTTCCCGGTCCCGTTCTCTCCCGTTACCAGAACACGTGCCTCGGTCGGCGCTACCTTCTCGACGCGCTCGAGTACTTGGCGGAGTGGGTAGGAGTTGCCGACGATTTCATATCGGCTCTCAACCTGATTCCGGAGGTCCGCCATGCTGGCCGTGAGCCCCCTCAGCTGCAGGGCACGGCTGAGGGTCACGAGGAGTCGATCCGTGTCGAGCGGCTTTTCCAGGAAGTCGTACGCTCCCTTACGCGTGGCCTCGATCGCGGTGTCGATCGTGCCGTGTCCCGAGATCATCACGACGAGCGCGCTTGGATCGTCTTCCCGAAGTCGCGCCAGCACATCCAGGCCGTCGAGTCCTGGCATCTTCACGTCGAGGAAGATCACGTCAGGCATGAATTCCATCGCCAGAGTGATACCCTCACGCCCGTTCTCGGCCTCGCGCACTTCATGGCCCTCGTACTCGAAGAGCTGCGCGAGGGCGCCACGGACCCCGCTCTCGTCGTCGACCACCAAAAGTCGTGCCATTCTCAGGGACCTCCGCTCGCGTCTGCGGCGTGCTCTAGGATGGGTTGGGTACCAGCCTAGCGCTCGCCAGGACGCTATAGCGCGCCCCCTCACGCGACAGGTGGCTGCGAATCAGATCGATCGTATGCACCTTCAAGTCGCCGGTGATGTCCATGTCCGCCATGAGCGTATCGAGACCCCGGAAGGCCCCGGCTCCGCCCGGCCCATGGGCCCGCCCAAGCGTGACGTGTGGGTGAAACGCTCGGGTTTCGGCCTCGAAGCCCGCGCCTCCGAGCGCCCACTCGATGTCCTGTTTGAGACACCGGAGCTCCGCGGTGGCGCCCACGCCCAGCCAAATCACGTCAGGCCGCCGGATCGTGGGAAACGCTCCGAATCCCGCAAGCTGTGTCGAAAAGGCTTTGGTCGCCCCTGCGACTCGGGTGAGGGCTTCTTCGATCGCCTCCACCTGCGCACTCCTCACCTCCCCCAGGAACTTGAGCGTGATGTGAAACTTGTCTGGATCGATCCACCGGATCGGCAAATCTCGCTCGCGTAGAACGCGCGCGACCCGATGAATGCGGGTGCGCTGCTTCTTGGTGATGTTTATTCCAATGAACAGCCGCATGACAACCTTCGGGTTGGTTCAGGGAGGGCCGGAAAGCCGACCGCAAGACGAGCCGGAAAGCTAGCCAATCTGGAGTCGGCCACGCCATACGTTCTAACGGAATCCGGATTCGGCCGTGGTGCCCTCGTCGCCCGGCGGGAGATCTCGCCGCCCCTCGTGAGCGAGCACGTCGGTCACACCCTCGCGCGACTCGTCATCACGATTCGCTGTTCCACCCGCGACTGGCGGCGCGGAGCCACCCCGCCGGCTGCCAGACTCCGAAGTGATGACCACCACAGATCCCAGGATGATCGCGGCCGCGACGATCGAGCGGAGGGTAAGGGGCTCGTCTGCCAACCCCCACCCCAGCATCATCGCGACAACCGGATTGACGTACGCGTACGTCCCCACCCGAGCCGGAGTGGTCACCGTGAGCAGCCAGATGTAGGCCGCGTATCCGATCAGCGCCCCCACGACGGTCAGGTATAGAAGCGCCATCAAAGATCTTGTGGATACCGAATCGGCGTCGAAGCCGGCAGGCTCGCCCGAAGCCCACGACATCCCGGCGAGGACGGTGCCCCCCATGATCATCTGCATTCCCACGAGGACGCGCGGGCGCGGAGGCTGCGAAGCATACCGTGAATAGAGTGACCCTGCGGCCCACGCCACAGCGGCGAAGAGAAGGAGCGCCGCACCGACACGCTCTTGTCGGCCGCCCGCACCCAGGCCCGGAGATCCGGCCAGCAGTGCGACGCCGGCCAAGCCGGCGAGCAGGCCGAACACGGTCCGCATCGAGGGGCGACTCTTCGAGCCGAACAGGGCGTCCAGCACGACCAGCCAGAGCGAGACCGAGGCCACAAGCAGTGCTGCCAAGCCTGAGGGCACCCACTGCTCGGCGACGACGACCGCCCCGTTTCCCCCCGCGAGAAGCAAAGTGCCGGCGATTGCCGCGTCCTTCCACTGCCGCCCCGTCGGCGGCGGAGCGCCCCGCCATCGAGACCAGCCGTAGAGCATGGAGCCAGCGACGAGAAAGCGGACCGACGCCATACCCAAGGGCGGCAGGGTCTCGACGGCCCATCGGATGGCCAGATATGTCGAGCCCCATATCAGGTAAATCGCCGCAAAGGCGAGGACGACCGACGTCTTCCCGGGCTCGTCCCTCCCCCAGGCCCCCGCCGCCCCGTCAGGAGATCGAGACATACGGCAAAGCTCTCATGGAGTGGAGGCGCGCTCAATACACCCTATGGCTGACACGCCCCTGGGGCCGGCACGCCCCGCTCCCGGTCGAGCACCCGATACTGAAGCGCCTCGGCCACGTGCTCCTCGCGGATCGCTTCGTCCCCCTCCAGATCCGCGATCGTACGGGCCACGCGCAGGACCCTGTCGTACGCCCGCGCCGAGAGCCCCGCTCGGCCGACGGCATCTTTCAGAAGACGCCCGACCGACGGTGATGGCTGACACCACCGACGCAGCCCGGCAGGGCCCATATGCGCATTTGCGAACAGTCCCGTCGCCTCTCTAAACCGCTCCGTTTGAATCTGGCGCGCCGCGTGAACGCGCTGTCGAATCGGTCCGCTCGCCTCCCCATCGGTCGACGCGCCCAGCGCATCGATAGGCACGGGCGGCACCTCGACGTGCAGGTCGATACGATCGATGAGGGGCCCGGACACGCGGCCGCGATATCGCGCGACCCTCCCAGGGTCGCACAGGCAACGGTCAGAGCCGTCACCGTGATGACCGCACGGGCACGGATTCATCGCCGCCACGAGCAGGAACCGTGACGGGAAGCGCGTAGAACCCCCCGCCCGCGAGAGCGTGACGAATCCGTCCTCCATGGGCTGACGAAGGACTTCGAGCGCGTTGCGACGGAATTCGGGCAACTCGTCGAGGAAGAGCACACCGTTGTGGGCGAGGCTGATCTCGCCCGGCCGCAGAGGGATGCCGCCACCAATGAGTCCCGCGTAGCTGGCCGAGTGATGCGGAGACCTGAATGGACGGGCCGCTACGAGCGTGCTTCCGCCTAGAAGGCCGGCTACGGAGTGGACGCGGGTGACCTCCATGGCCTCGCGGAAGACGAGCGGCGGAAGGATGCCGGGAAGGCGGCGCGCGAGCATCGTCTTGCCCGAGCCGGGCGGCCCCACCATGAGGATGTTGTGCGACCCGGCTGCGACGATCTCAAGAACCCGCTTGGCCATCGCCTGTCCTCTGACGTCCGACATGTCCGGAGCTGAGCCGCGCATCATCGAGAGCAGCGCTGCCGGATTGCATGATGTCGCCGCCAGACGCACGCGGCCTCGCAGGTGCGCGACGACCTCCGACAGGTCCGCTGCCCCCAGTACGGTCAGGCCTCGAACCACGGCGGCCTCCGCCGCGTTCCCGGCCGGAAGCACGAGCGCTCGTGCCCGCAGCTCCGTGCACAAGCTTGCCACGGGCAGGACGCCCGAAACCGGGCGCAGTGACCCGTCCAAGCCCAACTCTCCGAGGAAGAAGACGCCATCGAGCGCGGCCTCCGGAATGTGTCCCCCAGCGACGAGGATTCCGATCGCGATCGGCAGGTCGAAGGCCGTCCCCACTTTGCGCACGTCCGCCGGAGCCAGATTGACGGTGATTCTCCTCTGAGGCAGGCCGAACCCACTGTTTTGCAGAGCAGCACCCACGCGTTCACGCCCCTCCCGCACAGACCCCTGGGCAAGGCCCACTACGGTGAAGAGAGGAAGACCCGAAGACAAATTGACCTCCACGCGAACAACGAAGGCATCGATTCCGTGGACCGTGCCGGTGTTGACTTGAGCGAGCATGCAATCAGCATCGCCCCACGATCCGGGCGCTGGCATGGCCGGATGGACCGACTGGATCTATTGAACCGACGTGGGGTCGCTTGTGGCCCGCGGCGCCTACGGATAGGATGCCCCGATTCAGATTTCGAATGTGAGTGGAGCGCGCGCATGAAGGTCGCCGTCGTAAAAGAGACGAGTCCCGGGGAACTCAGGGTGGCGCTCGTCCCGCTGGGGGTGAAGTCACTCCTCAAAGCCGGGCTCGAAGTTGTGGTCGAGAGCGACGCGGGGGTGGCTGCTGGAGTCACCGATGCCGACTACCGGGAGGCCGGTGCCACGATCG
>JADFLD010000141.1 GCA_022564535.1 Gemmatimonadota bacterium | reverse complement strand
GATCGTTCGACTCTCATAGTCCAACGAATGGACAGCCCCGAGAATGCGATCAATGCACTCCGCGATGTCGATCCGGTTGCTACCCAAATAGCGTCGTCGACGGGAGACGGGACCTTCATGCTCCCGGCGACGGCAGCAGGATGGATTTCTGATGCACGCAAGATTGTTGAGAAGTATCCGGACCAATTCCGTCAACACTTCGCAACGTGGCAGACCTTCATCGCGGAGTGCGGTGATGGCGATCGTTAGGGCTTGATGCGGGCAGGCAGCTCCGCTCTGCAAGCTCATGTTGACGATATTGACCTCTGGATGGTCCGCGAGAATGTCGTCGAGAGCCGCGATCCAGTCTGAAACGTGACCAGATCCGCTGTGGTCTATGACTCGATAGACTGCGATCTTGGCGTCTGGCGCTACGCCGAGCGGAGCGGCAAGGACACCGCGTAAGCCGCGACCCACGCCGTCACCGCCACGATGCGACGCACAGCCGCTACGGCGCAGCACACGATGGCTCGTAGGGCCCCCCTTCATGGTCCTGGGGCGATGCTCAGAAAGCTAATGTCACCCCTCTACACTCTGGGAGGGGGTAGGGCGCCGCCACAGAATCGAGACGCCCTGTATCCCTGCCTGCGTTGCCCCACAGCGTGACTAGGTTCTGAGTGATTTGGGTACCGGGTTCGAGTCGAGCCTCCGCGTATACTCCACGACGGTGTCGAGGACGATGGCAGGCGAAGGGCACAGGTTCGCCGCGTTCAGCACCGTGACGTCGGGTGGCATGAGGAACTGCGCCCGGACATCGGCCCAGTTGACCGCACCCGGGCGAAGCGACGCATCGGACAGCGCCGGTGGGCGGAAGCTCTCGAAGCGCGGATGCCCCAGCAGCGCGGCCGATCCACCCGCCGCGAATAAGCGAGTGAAGTCTCGACGGTTCATGGACTGGGGGCTCATCGGGACCTCCTGGGCGAGTGGGAGACGATGCGTATCAGAGTCCGGTTGATAGCCTACGAACCTCTCGGGTCGTCAGCAACAAGACCGGTCCCGCCCGTCTCGCAACTGTTTTCGGCAGGCCCTTCTTACCGGAGCGGCGACAGCTCTTCGACGATCGTCCGGATTGCTCGAAATCCCTCCACGAGGCGTGGCCCCGGGCGGCCGAGAAACGGCTCTCCCACGCAGTAGATCCGGTCGAGCCGCACGAAGTCGAGGCCTTGCCACGTCCCGTTTCGCCGCACGACGTCCGGACGATACTTGTCGGGATGCACCCCGCACCAGGAAAGCACGACCGCGTCGGGTGCCTTTTCCGCGACTTCCTCGTCGGTCATGGGGCGACTCTTCACATCTTCGTCGGCGAGCACAGCGACGCCCCCCGCGGCCCGGATGACGTCGGTGGCCCACGAGTGGCGTCCGGGAGTGATGACCGGCTTGGGCCACCACTGGATCAGGATTCGGGGCGCGTCTTCCTCCCGGGCCACAGTCGCATGTGCAGCGCCGAGCTCGCCCTCCATCTCGGCCACCAAGGCCTCTGCCCGCTCGGTTACGTCGAGCCGTATGCCGATGTCCCGGATGTCTCGATAGACGTCGTCCAGCGATACGGGCTCGGGCGCGATGTATGGCAGTCCCGCCGCCTCGAGCCTCTCCACGACTTTCTCGTGGCCCGGCACCGTGAGCGTGGCGAGGACGAGGTCGGGCTCGAGCGCCGCGACCCGCTCGACGTCGATGTCGAGGTCCGGGCCGACCTTCGGGAGCGGACCAACCACGTCGGTTGGAAAGTCCGAATGATCGTCGACACCGACCAGGAGATCAGCGCACCCGAGTGCGCACACGATCTCGGTGTTCGAGCAGGCGAGTGACACGATTCGCATGGCCACGTTACCCCGCTCCGTCCGCTCGAGGTTCCACCTGGCCGCCCCTCAGCTACGAGGGCACGTTGACACGCATGGTTTCTTCATCTATGTAGATAACGACCTATGCAGATGACAACACGTATCGGATCGCCATGACCTCAGTACGCATGACTCAGGTAACTGCGTTGATTCTTCATGCCGTTGGAGCAGGGTATCGATACGGCTTCGACATCATGGATGTGACCGGCCTGGCGAGTGGCTCGGTGTATCCAGCGTTGCGCAGACTGGAGCGTGCGCGGCTGCTTCGCGGGAAGTGGGAAGACGCGCCGGCCGCGCGTCGTGGCGGGCGTCCTCAACGCCGGCTGTACGAGCTCACCAAGGCGGGCGAGGATGCGGCCGCCGAGGCCACCAAGAAGTTGGCGAATGCCCGTGCGCTGCTTCTGGGAAGCCTGCCGGAGCAGGAGGCGTGACCGTGGTACGGGGGCGTGGTCCCAGCGCCGCACTGGCCATCGTGGCGGCCGTGAGTCGGTTGGTTCCCGCGGCGGAGAGACCGGCGTGGCGTTTGGAGTGGGAAGGGGAGTTGTGGGGCCGGTGGCACGAGTTGGCCGAGCGCGGTGCGCTCACTTGGGTGGCGAGCCTGGACTTGCTCATGCGAGCTGCGAGCAGCTTTTTCGATGCGATGTCCTACGGAGTCGGGAGGTGGACCGTGATGGGATGGTGGCACGATGTGACGATCGCCGCGCGGAGTCTTCGGCGGCGACCCGCTTTCGCCCTGATGGTCGTGGGTACGCTCGCGATCGGTGTGGGGGCGAGCTCGACGATCTTCGGAGTGGCTCAGGACGTTCTGCTCAGACCGTTTCCCTACCCGGAGGCCGACAAGGTTGTGGCTTTACAGGGTTTCGATGTGACGCGGACGGGCTTTTCCGGCAACGTGACGTACCCCAATGTCGCGGATCTCATAGAAGGAACGACGAGCTTCGAGCAAATCGGCTTGGCTCGCTATTGGTCCCCGGCGCTCCAAGACGACCGTGGCTCGGTCGTTATCCGTGGGGCCACGGTCACTGCCAACTTTTTCGACGTTCTCGGCATGGAGCCGGGCGTGGGCCGATTCTTTCGTCCCGATGAGCAGGGTGAGGGGCGTGAAAACCGGGTCGTGCTGAGTCATTCGGTCTGGGCGGCCCGGTTCGAGGCGGATTCGGCGATCGTCGGGTCGGACATTCGCCTGAACGACGTGGCCTACCTCGTCATCGGCGTTACGCCTGAGGGGTTCGAGGATCCCTGGCTCATGGGCGGGCCGGGCGCGGAGCCTCAGATGTGGCGCACCGTCGCGAGTCCACCCAGCGAGTGGCCCCGATCCGGGCGCAGCTGGAAGGGCATCGCGAGGGTTCGTTCAGACGTCACGATGGCGGCGGCGCAGGCCGAGCTCGATGTCGTCTTCAGTGGCATCGTGACGGAGTTCCCTGAGCACAACGCGAATCGCGTCATGCGAATCACGCCGATTCGGGAAGTTGTGGCCGGACCCGCGCGACCTGTTCTGCTCACGCTTCTAGCCTCCGTCATGGCACTACTCCTGATCGCGTGCGCGAACGTGGCGAACCTTCTCCTGGGGCGTGCTCTGGATCGAGAGAACGAATTCGCCCTGCACCGCGCGCTGGGTGCTCCGGCTTGGCGTGTCATGAACCGCTGCCTGGCCGAGTCTTTTATCTTGGCCGGAATGGGCGGAGCGTCCGGGATCGTGCTGGCGATGTGGCTGAGTGCGGCCTCGCGGAGCCTGAGCCCGATGCTGCCCCGTCCGGTGACGGGGAGTGTCGACCTCGGGGTACTTGGATTCGCTCTAGCGGTCACGGTCGGATCGGGCCTGCTCTTCGGACTCGCTCCGGCGTTCCACTCCGCGCGATCGGGTACGGCTCTGCCCGGACGGGACGGGGGCCGCGGAGCCACCGGCGGCCGACGCGGGAACCGGCTTCGTCGCGCCCTCGTCATCGGAGAGGTCGCGCTCACCGCGATGCTGCTCGTGGGGTCGGGGCTGCTCGCGCGAAGCTTTCAGCATCTCGGCGGAGTGGAATTGGGTCTCGAGACGGAGGGCGTCGTCGGTATCGGTCTCCATGGCTCAGCGTGGGCGGCGCTGGAGCCGGACGAGGCCCAGGCCCAGTGGGATGAAGTTCTGGTAGCGGTGAGGTCCGTTCCGGGTGTGCAGACGGCCGGCGCGATCGACTACCTCCCACTCGGGGGCAACTACTCGTGCGACGGGGTCCTGAGGATCGACCAACCCCTTCCGGCCCCAGGAGAGGGGCGTTGCGCCGAGGTGCGGGTGGTCTTGCCGGGTGCGCTCCCGACGATGGGCGTCGAGCTCGTGCGCGGAAGACTTCTCGACGCGAGTGACCACGGCGATTCGCCACTGGCGGTCGTCATCGACGAGACCCTGGCCAGCTCATTCTGGCCGGGGGTCGGCGAAGACCCGATCGGCGCGCGGATTCATGTCCACAACCAGGTCCACGAAGTGGTTGGCGTCGTCCGTGACATGTTGCACTTCGGACCCGGTCAAGTGCGTCGCCCCATGCTGTACCTCCATGCGCCCCAAGAAGGGTGGAACGGGATAGCACGGGGGCTCATTCTCGTAGTTCGTGGTGGGTTCGCGAACGATGTCGTCCCCGAAGTCCGGCGCGCGGTCCAGGGGGTGAACGCCTCTATTGCGATCGGGGACGTGGAGACCCTCGACGGTCTTCTTAGAAGGAATCTTGCCGGGCCCCGTTTCAGGACGGCGTTGATGGCGACCTTTGCCGCGACCGCTCTGTTGCTCGCACTGCTGGGTATCGCCGGAGTCATGAGCTATTCCGTTTCACGCCGTACTCGCGAGCTGGGAGTGCGTCTGGCTCTGGGTGCCCGACCGACCGAGGTGCGTGACATGGTCCTGAAGGAGGGGTTCGTACTCATCGCTGCCGGTGTCGCGATCGGCCTGTCCGGAGCGCTCGGAGTGGCTGGAATGCTAGACGCGATGCTTTTCGAGGTGACGGCTCGCGACCCCTGGGTGTACGCCACCGTCACCTTCGTTCTCGTGAGCGCGGCGGCCGCGGCCTGTTACGTGCCGGCGCACAGGGCATCGAGAGTCGATCCCGTCGTGGCGATGTCGTCCGACTAACCCTGGCACCCATGATCCGCACGGGGGTCACAAGGAGAACCCTTGGGTCCGACCCCTTCCAGCTACCCGGAGAACCCCGGTGGTCAAAGCGCTATCCACGATGCTCCCGCTCGGCACCGAGGCACCGGACTTCCACCTGCCCGAGCCGGCGACGGGCGCGACCGTGGGGATCAGTGACTTCGGTGATGCTCCGGCTCTCCTGGTCATGGTTCTGTCGAACCACTGTCCGTTCGTGAAGCACATAGCGGCCGGATTGGCCGACTTCGGGCGAGAGTACCGTGAAAGGGGGTTGGCGATCGTCGCGATCAACGCGAATGACGTCGCGAGTTACCCGGACGACAGCCCGGAGAAGATGGCGGCGGAGGTGGAGCTCCGCGGATACGTGTTTCCGTACGTATTCGACGAGAGTCAGGAGGTGGCGAAGGCGTATCAGGCGGCTTGCACTCCGGACTTCTTCCTCTTCGACGGAGATCGGCGTCTGGTGTATCGAGGCCAGTTCGACGCGAGCCGTCCCTCGCTCGAGATCCCCGTGACCGGGTCGGACTTGCGGGCGGCGTGCGACGCGGTGCTCGCCGGTCGGACCCCGTCACCCGATCAGGTGCCGAGCGTCGGTTGCAACATCAAGTGGAAGGCCGGAAACGAGCCGGCGTGGTTCGCGTAGAGAGGGAGGTGAGGGGCGGACATAAAAAAGACGCCACCGGCAAACCACCCGGTGGCGTCTCACTGTCGCAGCCCAGCACGATGGCCGGGTACGGCGCGAACAGCGACTAAATTTTTCCGTTCGGCTCTAGAAGCCGCTCCGGCGATCGCTTGCCCGTGCCAGGCTGGACAGTGTACTAGGAACTAGCAAGGAGCACCTCCTGTTTTCGGGTTGACTTGAGGCCTAACGCCGGCGGGTTCAGGACCCGCAGTCCTCGACCAGTGCCGCTGTGGCACGTGACCGAGGCCCAGATCGAACCATCGATGCTTCGATCGCCGGCATCATACGACGACGGGCTGGGCGGACGCAAGCCTCTCGTACTATCTCTCGTAGGAGTACGCATGAAGGCACGACATGTGGTGTTTTGGGCGCTGTGCGCAGCGCCGTCGGCCGCGGTCGGGCAGGGCGTGGACGAGTGGCGGACGCGCTTCGCAGCAGGTCAGGAGGCGCGTCAGGCAGGGGACGTCGACGTGTACTCGCGGGCAACCCGATGATGGTTCCGG